>NZ_CEXEES010000077.1:5891-6583 GCF_982632705.1 Candidatus Izemoplasma sp.
TCGTTATCGGACAACAACATGCTAAAAAGGTTATCTCAGTTGCAGCTTACAATCACTTCAAGAGATTGAGTAAAGGTGAAGGCAAGAAGTCTAACATCTTAATGTTAGGTCCAACTGGTTCTGGTAAGACTTACTTAGTACAACACTTATCAAAGTTTCTAGATATCCCATTCACTATTGCTGATGCTAACTCGATTACACAATCTGGTTACGTTGGTGGTGATGTTGAAGACATCTTAGAGAGTTTGTACATGAAGGCTGGTCAAGACTTAGAACTTGCTCAACGTGGTATCGTATTGATTGATGAAATTGATAAGATTGCTGCACAACCTGACGCAACTGGAAAACGTGATGTTACTGGTCGTGGTGTTCAAGAAGCTTTACTTAAAATCATTGAAGGTGGAGAGTTTAAGGTAGAGATCGGTAGTGGTCCTCAAAAAGAATCTATACTGTTTGATACTAATAATGTGTTATTCATAGTAGCAGGTGCATTCTCTGACATTGAGGACATTGTTAAAGGTCGTAGTTTCAAGGCTGATAGAAGTTTCTTAGGTGGCAAGACTATTGATGATGCTGTTATCCAGTCTACTGACGAGGCATACGCTTCTGTTACTAATGAAGACTTAGCTGCATTCGGATTAATCCCCGAATTCATCGGACGTCTACCAGTTGTAACTATCTTGAACAAACTG
>NZ_CEXEES010000078.1:0-6032 GCF_982632705.1 Candidatus Izemoplasma sp.
TCAGCAGCGATTTTTGCAGCACTTAATCCCGCAGGTCCACCACCAACAATTATCAGTTTATAATGCTTCATAAACTTTACCCTTGTCATCTTGTGTTTTGACAATCATTCCTTCTTCAAGTTCAGTTATGCACGTACGGACATTAGGAATATCATTCACAATCATATTACATGAAGCACAATTTCCTATTGCACAATAAAAGCCCCTTGGACGCTTGAGCTTTATGCTGCTGCTTAATCTCCTAATACCAAGTGCATGAAGCGCTGAAGCAATTGTGTCTCCAGTGTAACCATACACGTCTTCCCCATTGTATTTAAAATAAAGTTTAGTTCGATCAGTAAACTCCAAAATGGGATGTTCTTTAACTCTCATGTACTCACCTCTTTTGCTAATCAAATTATATCATAGAAAACGCTTCCACTAAACAAAAAATCATTTTATGTTTCAAACTATAAAAACAACCCTACAAATGGGGTTGTTTTATTCTTTAAAACTTCTATTATATGACCTTAAAATTAAGAGCAGTTTTACCAACGCATACGTATGTAATAATAGAATAAAATATACTAAAGGTCTGAAGTATAAATAGAATGTACTAAGACCCCCAGATTCTCGTAATCTAGGAAACATGATTAAGACTTGATAGTATAGTGGAAATCCTGTCAATAGTATAAACCCTATCAATCTTCTAAACATT
Source organism: Candidatus Izemoplasma sp. (assembly GCF_982632705.1). Taxonomy (NCBI): domain Bacteria; kingdom Bacillati; phylum Mycoplasmatota; class Mollicutes; order Candidatus Izemoplasmatales; family Candidatus Izemoplasmataceae; genus Candidatus Izemoplasma; species Candidatus Izemoplasma sp. The sequence continues at coordinate 698 of NZ_CEXEES010000078.1, forward strand.
TCTTTTTTAGAACTGTTATCATTGTATATTTCATTATTTAGAGTACGTTCTTTTCTGAAGTACAACCACCCTCCATATTGCATTACTAGTTCCCAATCGGTAAAAAGTTCAAGATACTCTTTCAATTCCTTTTTACTGATTACTCTGAAATCAAATTCATAAACCATATCCTTGGGTTCTGATTCTTCAAACTCATAGTATCCAAATCCGACTTTTGTTAACAAAAAACCGTTTAAAGCTTTTTGTTCTAAGTATTCCTTCTCTTTTGCCTGCTGCCATGCAAAGAATAACTTCTTCTCTCTAATCATATTATCAGCCCCTTCGATATTGCTATCAACTCTTCTAGCCTATTGAGTTCGTAATCTACCAAAGTGTTTCCTAATTCAGTAATATGGTATGTTTTTTTTCGTTTTGCTCCTTCAATACGCTCCACATTGATCAATTTATTTTTTTGCAAATTTGTCAATGCACCGTACAAAGTCCCAGGAGCTAGTACTAATCTACCTCTCGTTAATCGCTCAACATGCTTAATAATTCCATAACCATGCCTTGATTCCCTCAATGAAAGTAGTATTAAAAAACTCGCTTCTGTTAATGGTGAGTATCTATTTTTAGTCATTTTATCACCCCTTATATCGTCAAGCGATATATCGTATAACTTTATATTACTATATTATGTATTATTTGTCAAAAAAAAGAGCTTTCGCTCTTTATTTTTTATGTACTATTTTTCCGTCTATTATAACATACTCAGTTCTTGTGAATATATCAAATAAGGGTCCATCCCAGATAACTATATCTGCATCTTTTCCAACTTCAATACTCCCAACACGATCTTCAATACCGTTTAATTTTGCAGAAGTTATCGTTAATGCTTCTAAAGCTTTTTGCTCACTAAGTCCTTCTTTGACAAACAATGCGGTTTGAACCAATGTAGTGTCTAGTGTGATAACTGGATGATCTGTCATTATTGCAAATGGAATCTCAAAATCTTCTAGAACTTTAGCTGACTTAAATGATTTATTTACAAGTTCGTACTTGCTAGCCATACCCAGGGTAGGACCAATGATCATTGGTACACCACTTTCTTTTACAAACTCAGGAATTAAATAGCTTTCTGTTGCATGTTCAATCGTTGTGTTTAATCCAAATTCTTTTGTAATTCTAATAGCAGTTGCTATATCATCAGCACGATGAGCGTGTATTTTCACAATCATACCATCAAACACTCTCATTAAGCTATGCAGTTTCATATCAAATGCAGGTTCTTTTGCATCTTCTTCTTTGTTCAAAAAAGCATTATATTTCGTATGATATTCTTTTGCCTTGAATAACCATTCTCTCATTAATGCGGCACTTGCCATACGAGTTCCTGGATTTTTATTTCCTGTACCATATACTCGTTTCGGATTTTCACCTAAAGCCATTTTCATTGATGTCTCTTCTTTGATCAATACATCTTCAACAGTTTCACCATATGTCTTAATCGCAGTAAATGTTCCACCTATTACATTTGCACTACCAGGTCCTGTATTTACAGTTGTAATCCCTGCTTTTACAGTGTAATCAAAAGCCATATCTTTCATGTAAATACTATCAATACCTCTTAATTCAGGGTAGATTGGTCCGCTCATTTCGTTTGTGTCATTACCTTCAAAACGAATCCCTTCTTCCATCACTCCAATATGACAATGTGGATCAACCAATCCAGGTGTCACAAGTAGCCCTTTGGCATCAATTATTTCTGCATGCTTATACTTTGTAATATCAATATTCCCTACTTCTAAAATCTTTTTGTTTTCAATTACTATTACTCCGTTTTCAAAATCAGAAGAAGCCATAGTTTTTATGTTAGCATTTTTTATTATTAGCATAGTTATCTCCTTTATTGTTATTTAAACTACTTTAATTATAATAAAAAACTCTATAATATACAATCTGCAGTTTATATAATAATGTCACTTAGTATTTTGTATGTAAAAAGTGTATAAAAAAAGCCAGATATAATCTGGCTAATCTTTTAATTAACTACGTGCTTTTGCTTCTTGGATACTAGCTTTTTTACCGTTATGTTTAACGTTAGCTAATTCTAATCCAACTTTTCTTTTATGTTTTTTGTTAACTGTAAAGAAACTAAAAGCATGTCTTACAGTGATATCTTGAATATCATTGTTTCTAATACCAGTTTTTTTAGAGATAAATTCAGCTAATTTCTTAGGATTCATTCCAACACCAGTACCTAGATTGATATGGAATCTTACTGAACCTTCGCCAGTTCCTCTTTCACGACCTTGTCCACGATCACGATTGCGACCTTGTCCACGTCCTCTGCTACCAACTTCTTCATTAATATCTCCTAAGATAACTTCACTATGGTCTGTCTTCTCAAGTTTTCTTAGAAGTGCACTTACAATTTTCTCTGGATCATTATTTTCTAATAATCTAGTAGCTAAATCGTATTGTGGACTAATGTTTTCTGTTTCAATAATTGACATGATATCCTCTAATTGTTTATCATGTTTTACTCTTAAAACTTTTTCTGGAGTAGGGATGTTTCTCTTTTTGATAGTAGATTTTGTAAATCTTAAGATACTATCAAGACGAGACATTTCACTTCTAGATACTAAGCTAAATGCATATCCTTTGTTTCCAATACGTCCAGTTCTACCAATTCTATGTACATAGTAATCAGCTTTTTCTGGAATATCAAAATTAACTACAAGTTCAACGTTTTTAATGTCTAATCCTCTGGCTGCAACATCCGTTGCTACTAGCATATCTAAAACTCCTGTATGGAATTTATTTAAGACATGAAGTCTTGCTGTTTGTTGTAAGTCACCATGAATCTTATCGACGTTGTACCCTTTTTTCGTTAATTCTCTTGTAACGTCGTCAACTTTACGTTTAGTATTACAAAATACAAGTGTCAGTTTTGGATTATAAACGTGTAACAGTCTTGCAACCGCTTCAATTTTATTCTTTGACTGTACATTATAGTAATACTGTGTAATGTCTTTATTGGTTTCATCTCCGCTTACTACACTAACCAGTTGTGGATCCTTCATATAATTCCTTGAAATGCTCACAATTGGTTTAGGCATTGTAGCGCTAAACATTACTGTTTGTCTATCAGGATTCGTCGCATCGAAGACTGTTTCAATATCTTCTTTAAATCCCATTTTTAACATTTCATCTGCTTCGTCTAGTACCATGAACTTGATATTTTCTAGACATAGAGTTTTTCTGTTTATATGATCTAATGTTCTACCAGGAGTACCAACAATAATTTGTGGTTTCCTTTTTAGTCCTTGTAACTGTTTGTATATTGGTTCTCCACCATATACAGATACTGTTTTTAATTGTGGTAAATATTTACCGATTTTGTCAATTTCTGATTTAACTTGAACAGCTAATTCTCGTGTTGGACATAATACTAATGCTTGAATATCTCTACTGTTATAATCAATAGCTTCAAGTATCGGTAGTGCAAATGCCGCAGTCTTACCAGTACCAGTCTGACTGTGTCCAATTACATCTTTTCCTTCTCTCATTAACGGCATAGTTTCTGATTGAATCTGTGTGAATTCCTCAAATCCCATTTCTGTTAATGATTTGTTAATTTGTTCATTGTTATGTAACATAGTACATACCTCCATTTTTAAGGGCAATTAAGTATAACACAAATAGTTTGTATGTAAAGGAAAATAAAGAAAAAGCGCGGGTTATCATAAGAAACCCGCACTGTAAGTGTTTTACATGAAAATTGAAGTAATAACTTTCTTTAAATCATCAATATGATAAAGCTTATAAAGTTCCAAAACTGAGAATAAAAGTTTGATCTCGTGTGCATCTCTTAGGTCAGGAATTCTATTCTCAAATACTTTTAACTCAGAAGGCACATAATCATATTCTTCTTGCTTATAATCATGTATTAGCGTAAATAACAACCCATGTACAAAGAAATTATCTAGTACTTCTTCAAAGTTTGTAAAGTATTCTTTTAGTGAAATCAAAGCATGGAAACCAGTAATGATGTGTAACATATAAAAATCTTTGGTTTTAAGATACTGGTTTAAGAATAGTTCTAGCATCCTTTCCTCTGCATTCCCTCTTATCGAATACAGGTTATCTTTGATATAGTCATTATTGATTAGTTCTTCCAATCGTTTCATTGTTGATTTGCTTTCAAAGTTAGTAATTGTTTTAACACGATGTTTCACTAATTTGTCTAGTTCTTTGCGTTCATCCTCTTTTATTGAATATGGAAGATCACATTCAAAATAAATTACATCGAAGTATGCCATTGCCTGTGCAACCAATAAATCACTATCTGTCATTAATGCATACGACAATCTAATTAGACCGTGAAAGAGTCCTGACACCAAAGCAAATTTCGCTTTATTCAAATACCATTTCACCACTTCGTCTTTTCCTAATTTATTTATCTTAGTAATATATAGATTTGTTAGGGTAATATACTCTTCTTCTTGCTTGCTTTTAGGGTAATATTTATCTGTTAAATCCGGTATATGTTTAGAACCAACATATTCCTCGCTAATAAACTCAATATCACCTTCATCTATACCTAGTTTTTGTAACGCAATAATCATCATTGGTAGATGATTAGTAAGCCCATTGCTATAAGTCGGACTCAAGGCTTCAAATCGTTCAAGTAATCTCATGGTACCACCTCAATATCATTGTAACACTTAAATAAAAAAACAACGATTTATATGATTACTTATTTTATTATGTGCCCACTTATTATATAATAGATATATTGTAGAAAGGAGTGATCAAATGCTAGTACTTATTGGAGCAAGCGCGAGTGGAAAAACAGAGATTGCAAAATTACTTATCAAAAATTACGGATTCAATAAAATGGTTACTACAACTACAAGAAGAAAAAGAGTTGGTGAGGTTAATAAAATAGATTATAACTTCATTACTGAGAACAAATTCTTGAAGATGAAAGAGCAAAATAAATTTCTAGAAACAACGGTTTATAATAATACAAATTATGGAACTCCAAAAGAAGGTGCAACAATCGACAAAGTATTAATCGTTGATCCTAATGGAGCAAACTCAATATACGAAAAACAGATTCCTGAAACCTTATTCTTCTTACTAGAAACAGATGAGGAAACAAGGAAAGATAGAATGCTTGGTAGAGGTGACAACCTTATTCAAGTGGTTGATCGATTGAATAAAGATGATGATATATTCGACGCGAAAAGATTGAAACATATTGATTATAAGTTAAATACTTCAACGTTAACTCAAAGCGACCTTACTGCGATTATAAACGACTTGTATCACAAACATTTAAAACAAA
>NZ_CEXEES010000079.1:0-5893 GCF_982632705.1 Candidatus Izemoplasma sp.
ATCTTTTATGTAATGATAATTAAAATGTTGAACTTCACTTTTTTTTACATTAAACTAGTTTCTCAGATTTGAAAAAGACCCTTGGTTCAACATGTTTTTGAAGAGTAATATCCGTACGTAAAAAGGCAAGTAACTGATAATTTATTTCAAACAAAAACCCGAGATAATAGCCCCACTAAGGGTAACTGCTAAAATCTCGGGACGCGTTCAAATTTGGTGGAGTTGAGGGGATTTGAACCCCTGTCCAAAATAGCCGACACTTCATTTTCTACATGCTTAGATCATTGATTAATTTAACTAGCTACCAAGCAATAATCATCCAAGTAACTAGCTAGTCTTATTAAGTTCATACATTCCGTTAAGACGGCACAGTTTGCATATATCCTAGATTAGCTGATCTCGAACTGTACACTTCTAGGCAATTATACAGTGAGAACGCGCTTATTTCTTAAGCTGCGTAAGCGTAATTTTGGTTTCCGGTTATATTTAACCTAGTGTTTTTACAGCCACAACGCTGGCATGCTTATCAAGCTCTAACTACCCTGTCGAATCCATAAACAACCCCGTTTATAAGAAGATACCAACGATTATTAATATGATACCCATAATAGCGTAAAATATTCTAGCCGGACCTTCACCAATTCTGTTTGCCATTCTCACCTGTTTTCTACTTTTGAACCCAGGGTTAATCGCACCAATAATTATAGAGTAAACACCAATTAAAATCAATAGATAATTCACGAATTCCATTATGATTCCTCCTAACTACTATATTCCTATTATATCATAGTTAGAAAAACATTGAAATTATGTTAGTACTGAACACTCCATTTACTATTAGATTTACACCCATAAATAATAGAATACCAAGCATAACTCTACTAAATAGCTTATCACTTACTCTTCTACTTAACCATACACCAGCCATACATGCGATTACACTAGGTATTATCATTAATCCAATACTACTAAAGACAAACGTCGTATAATTCCCAGCAACGGCATATCCGATGATTGCGACTATATTCATTACTAAGAAATAAGATACTAATGTAGTTCTAAACTTATTTCGTTCCATGTTTGTATTACTAAGTAAGATTAATACTGGTAATCCACCAAGACCTGCGATTCCATTAAAGAATCCAGAAATGATCCCAACTGGTATAAAATACTTACTCATTGTTTCTACGTTTATATGTCTTTTAAACTCAAAGAATGTTGTGTATATTCTATATAGTGCTAGTAACGTAATCACACTTCCAGCGATTATCTTTAATGCTTGTGCATTTTCAGGACTTTTTAAGAAGTATGCCCCAACAAAAGTAAAGATTACACCAAAGACTACTAACATCTTTATATTATCTAAACTTCTAATATTAAACTTCTTATTTTCTATAAGTATTGCAATGTTCATAAAAACATTAACGCTTATTACTATCGTTACTCCTTGGTCTAATCCAAAAGCTAACATAGTAACAAGTATTGGCATTGCAATTAGGTTTGTTCCAAACCCACTCCAACCCTTAATAAAAGCAGAGCTCATAAATACTAGTAGGAGAATAAAGAACAATTCTACAGTCATAAAATCACCTCTTCTCTACTATACTATAAGCTCTGCATATTTTATAATATTATACTAACTAATCGTTTAAATGATACTGTGTAAACCAATCATCAATAATAGTCCCTAACTCTCTATAGTTAACATCGTTATATATTAGTAGGTCCTCACTGTTTTTGACTTCTTCAAAGAAATCATAAAGTTCTTCAATATCATAAGTTGTTGATAACCCATCTTCAATTGGATCAACTCTATTTGTGAGTTGTTCGTCTGTCAATGAATAACTCGCAAAATATGTGTCAAATCCGCTGAATGAACCGTTAACTATACTACTATCAAATACATTTTCGTCATTCATTAGTGTAAATGAGTTTGGACTATGAATTTGAATATTAGTCCAACCATCATAATAGAATAAATTTAAATCCATTATAGTTGCATTTCCTATTTCTGAACTGCTTGATTCCCTATGATAAATTTGTTGAACAGTTTCTAAAGGTTCTGAGATCCCAACGTAAATTGTAGTAAACATCTCTTGTTCATTATATAACAAACTTCTTCCTGTTGCTTTGTTATAATACGCTATTTCATTAGCAGTATATAACTCATCATTTCCTACAGTAACTTTTAAGTACTCGTTTGTTTGAACATCGCCAAGATAAAATGCGTAATACTCAATATTATCAATATAATCTATAAATACAAATACTCCATCTTTAAATGACTTGACAACTTCACGACCAGCACCCAATTGTTCAAGATTCACATAATGAACTCCATCAGTAAAATCAAGATATGTAGTATTTTCGTTTGATGTAATTCCTCCAAACATATATTTTTGATAGATCATAAACTTATCATTTGTACCGACAACTTTTACATATTTATTGTCCATATAGTTACAAAATCCTTCCACCATATCTGCTTCTTCACAGTTATCATAGAAGTAAATCAAAGAGACATTTGAAAGAATTTGTCTGAAAAACTCAACAGGTGCAAGTCCGTACGTGTTGTCTCCTTCTACAGCATCTCTAACAATATTCTCTTTTGTAACTGATTCTCCTCTAAATGGAAAATCAATTGTGTATTCAAATAGACCTGGATATTCCTCATTAACTTTTTCTATCAATGAATTATTAAAATTGATAAAATCATCAAAACTAAGATTATACGTGTTTGATACTTCAATCATTTCAATATCAAGGTAACTTGCTGTATTTGTAAAGATATCATTCTCTACCATTTTTGCATCTTCTTTTTTACAACTTGTAAGTGTCAATGTGCTTAGTACTAATAAACTTAAAACTAATATTTTTTTCATAATTCCCCCAATAAAAATAAAAAGCCCAAATCGGGCTTAAGTTTCCCTACTTGTGCTTTAATTATAACATATTTAGATAGTATCACTATGACAAATTTGTCTTAGTACCTAGCATCCTTCATTACTTTGTCTAAACGCTTTTTAGTATCTTTTTCTTTTAATGATTGACGCTTATCATATTGCTTCTTACCTTTTCCAAGTGCAATTTCTATTTTACATAGTCCTTCTTTCATATAAACCTTTAAAGGGACTAAAGCCATTGCTTCTTGATTTACTTTATTTTGGATTTTTATGATTTCTTTTTTATGAAGTAAAAGTTTTCTAGTTCTTGTTTCATCATGATTGAACTGGTTACCTTGTTTATATTTACCGATATGCATGTTTATAATATATGCTTGCTCATTTCTGATCAGTGCATATGCATCTCTAATATTTACTTTTCCTTCACGTATGCTTTTAATCTCTGTACCGTGTAAAACTAAGCCACACTCATATGTATCATGAAGAACATATTCATGGCTAGCCTTTCTATTGTTTGCGATTATTTGCATATTGTCACCACCTATACTATTTTGAAGTCTACTTCACCTTCAGGGATATTAGTATTCATTACTTTTATTGTAACATTGTCTCCAACTTTATAGACATGTTTTTTACGTTCTCCTACTAACATCATTAGCTCTTCATCAAAATGATAATAATCATTTAATGTTTTAATATGTGCTAATCCTTCTACTGTGTTGGAAAGTGTAATGTATAGTCCGAATGAAGTAACACTACTAATAACACCTTCAAATGTTTTGTTTATATATTTTGTTATATATTCAGCTTTTTTCATATCAACTACATCACGTTCACACATGACTGCGCGACGTTCTGTCTCTGATGCTTGGGTTGCGATTGCCTCCATGTTTCTCTCATAGTAGTCAATCACTTCGTTAGATTGTTTTGGATTGAATAAGTACTCTCTTAACAATCTATGTACAATTAAATCTGGATAACGTCTAATTGGACTTGTAAAGTGTGTATAATATTTAAAACTTAATCCGTAATGACCTAGACATTGTTCACTGTATATTGCTTTTTGCATTGATCTAAGTACAAGTAAATTAATCCCTTTTTCAGAAGGATCTCCCTTAACTCTATCAAGTAACTTCTGAAGTTCGAAGTTGTTAATTTCAGTTTTTGCTTTTACTTTGAAACCTAGAGCATTGGTCATTCTAAGTAGTTTTTGGAGTTTATCTTCCTTTGGTTTATCATGGACACGATAAATGAAAGGCAAGTTCATCCAAAACACAGATTCTGCGACTACTTGGTTTGCTTTTAACATAAACTCTTCAATGATGTTTTCAGATACCCCACGGTCTCTAATTGTTATGTCAACAGCTTTACCATTGTCATCTAATGTAATGTATGATTCGTCTGTCTCAAAATTGATACTACCATATGCTTCACGTTTCTTACCAAGAACTTTAGCAAGGTTTCTCATATCATAAAACATTTCTATAAGGTCAAAGTATTCTTCAGCAAGTTCTACGTCTCCTAGAAATATTTTGTTTATCTTGTTGTAGGTCATTCTTTGATAACTCTTTATAACACTAGGATAGATGTCGTGTTTCACGACATTTCCTGATGGATTGATTTCCATATCACAAGAAATAGTTAAACGTTCTTCATGTGGTACTAAACTACAAATACCATTTGACAATGTTTCTGGAAGCATTGGTACAACACGTCCAGGAAGATATACAGATGTTCCTCTATCATACGCTTCTAAATCTAGTAAACTATCTTGAGTTACATAATGTGAAACATCAGCAATATGTACTCCTAAATGGAAGTTACCATTTGGTAATTTTTCCACTATAACTGCATCATCAAAATCTTTTGAATCATCACCATCAATAGTAATAATCTTTTCATTTGTTAAATCTCTTCTATTTTTATAGTCCTCTTTGGTTACACCTTTGAATTGATTAGCCTCTTCTATTACAAGAGGTGGAAATAATGGATCAATGTTATGTTTAAGTATTTTGCTTAGTACATCAATACCAGCATCATGTTTATTTCCAATGATTTCTTCAATAACACATTCGATTCTACCTCGCCATGAGTAATTGATAATTTTAGCTCTAACCATATCAAATTTTTTCGCATTGTTTTGGTTTTCAACTTTTACAATAACGTCAACTTTGATTGTTTTATCATCTGGAACAATTAAACCCATTCCATTCTTATAAATCATATACCCAATAACATGTGTATATTTTCTATCTAATACTCTCTTAACTTCACCCTCGGCACGAAGACCTTTCTTATTCTTATGAAGATGAACAAGAACTTTGTCTCTATTCATTGCCTCATTGATCATTGTCTGAGGGATGAAGATGTCATTTTTACTTGGGTCTTCAGGCATAACAAACCCAAATCCACGTTCTTTTAAATCTAGTGTACCAATCACAAAGTTTGTATTTTCAATCATTGTGATTTCATTTTTATTGTTTTCAATTAATCTGGCTTCAATTAGTAACTCGTTCATTGAACGAATCAGTTCTTTAAATTCTGAGCTCGTTGAAATATGAAGAACCTCTTTTAATTCTTCAATATTTGTTTTTTTAAGTGGTACACTTTGTAAATATTCTATTATTTGTTCTTTCATATTTTCACCTCCAACAAAAGAAAAAGAACACAATTTTTGTGTTCTTAAGATATTACTACAGCATCGCGAATACGCTAATTGTAATGAACAATAAACTTGTTCCTAACGTAATGCGACTTAATAAAAGCTCATAACCACGTTGCTTTTGGTTATTGAATAATTCGCTTTTCTCACCGCTAAATGCGCTGTCAATACTATCTTTTGAACTTTGTAATACTACTAATGTAATTAAGAATAAACTAACTACTAGTAAAACGATATCGATTGATTCCATATTGCTTCCTCCTAAACACTTAATCCAATGTATACGAAATATCCTATAAGGATAGATACACTAGGAATTAAATAAATA
>NZ_CEXEES010000080.1:0-5751 GCF_982632705.1 Candidatus Izemoplasma sp.
ATACGTCATCTCAATTGATGCAATCATTCGTTTTTCAAGAATAATACTCAAAAGACGGGCTACAGACAGTTTTTCTAGGGAAACAAAAAAAGACGCTTGAGAAAGCGTCTTTGTTATGCCTAAAATGGAGGTCCCGAGCGGATTTGAACCGCTGATCACGGAGTTGCAGTCCAATTCTAATTGAAAATCAGCTTGACCGTAGCAGTTATTTTAAAGCTCATTTCACTATACCTCCAAACAAAGGGAAAACTGCAAAAAAAGATCAAAACATTATGCTATTTTACCACATGTAATCCTTTGCTCTTCCAAGAATAATATCAACTTCATTTATACAGAAATTTTTAAAATATAAGAATCACTAATATTTATAGGTATCCATCACTGAGGATCCCAGGAACGATACTCTCGTCCGATCATTTCAAATCCATAAAAAAAGTATAGCCCTGCATCAATCTGCACATCTCACGTTAAGCCGTAAGGAGACTATACTTATTCATAAACTAAATAATAGTAATAATTGCACTTCATTTTTTTGGAGTAAATCAAATCACATTTGAAATTATTGAATCAAAATTTTCTGCAAATACTTTAACTAATTTTGGATCAAATTGTGTGTTTGCACATCTAATAATTTCGTTTAGTGCTTCTTCATTTGAAATTTTTTCTCGATATGTCCTTATACTTGTCATAGCATCAAATGCATCTGCAATAGCGATAATTCTAGCTTGTAATGGAATCTCTTCTGCTTTTATACCTCTTGGATAACCAAAACCATCCCATCTTTCATGGTGATTCAAAACAATATTAGAAATACCTCTCATATCATGTGAAGAGTTCAATATTCTAAACCCTATTTCTGGATGTCCTTTTATAAGATCATACTCTTCTGTAGTTAACTTACCTTCTTTAATTATGATAGAAATTGGAATAATTATTTTCCCAATGTCATGAAGCAATCCTGCTGTCTTTATTTCATTAATTTCCTGTCTGTCTAATCCGTTAAACTCAGCTATTTTCTCGCTGATTTTCGATACAGCTCGTGAATGAATTTCAGAATTTTTATCTTTTTCATATAGAGTATTTAAAATAGTCTCGATAGCACCACTTCGCATCGATGGAATTTCCAATAATTTCTCTCTATACATTAAATCTTCAGCGCTTCTAAATATTTCTTCTATACTAGTGTTATTTTCATACTTAGTTTTGAGTCCAAACGATATTGATAACTCAATTGATTCAACTTTGATTCTTTTTGCCTCTTTTTTAATAGTATCTATGATTTCCCCAGCTTCTAGTCCACTTGTTCTAGGCATAATAATGACAAACTCATCTCCACCAACTCTAGCAATCATATCAGTTTCTTTACAAGAATTTGAAATTACATTTGCTGCAGAAACAAGAAGCTTATCACCTACAAGATGACCAAAAGCATCATTTATTAGCTTTAGCCCATTGATATCTGACATTATAACTGAGATTGGATAATTTTCAGGAATATCTATTTCGTCTAGATATTCTTGATAATATCTTCGATTGTACAAACCGGTTAAGACATCATGATAACCAATATACTTAATTTCATCAATTTGCATTGAACGTTCAAGCATATTCCATAATCCTATTAACAATATTGAGACTTGATTTAGACTATCAGGGTTATATTGGGAGTCTTTATTAATCAAAACAATAACAATTATATCACCGTTTCTTTGTAAAGGAATAGCTGCAAAGCGGTGAACCTTTTGATCACAGATTTTCATTTCAGAAAACTCATTATTCATTTCATAATCATTTTCCACAACAGGGGTCATTTCACTTAATACTTTTTGTATCAGTGGGTTCTCAACTATTATCTTTTCCAGTAATGAATGATTGCATTTCTCTTTTGTAAAAATAGAAAAACATGACTTAATTTCAGATTTCCCATCCATATTTACTGAAAACAAAAATCCTGATTGGCTTTCTCCCAAAGTTACTAACTCTTCTAAAATGTAATTATATCGTTCTTCATGAGATTGAAAATCATGTTGAAATGCTTTAACAATTACTTCATTTCTATTACTATTTTTTATAATTTGTTTTGTTTTTGTTATTATAGTTCTTTTTGTAGTTATGAAATATCCTGAAACTAAGACAGAGAATAGGAATCCAACAATTAAAATCGAATATGAACTACGAGTAATATCAGATACCTTCTCTTTTGTTGGTGTAACAATAAAGCTGTACGTTTCATTGTCGAAAGATATCTCTCTTTTTGATGAGATATTGTTTTTTGATTGCTGCCAATTGTCTGAAGAACCAAAAAGTTGGTTATCATGAAAGACTTGTATCATGTACTCTTTTTTGAATTCATAAGCATTTGATAAAATCAAGTCATTAATATTGACATCAGCCATTATAAACCCAGTTAAAACATCATTATTGTATGTTGGAAATAGCAGATTGATATGATGCTTTTCACTCCCTTCACTATTGAAATTTGTATCAATGATGTACTCAGTATTTTCTGCAGGTGTAACTCTCCTAACTTTCAAGTCATGATCAATCCACACAATACTCGTTATACCTGACATATTTTTAATGTAAAACTCGGTACGAACGTCCCACTTTTGCTTCTCTTCAAGTGTATCTGGAGAACCATGTCCAGCAAGTTCTTCCATATTGAAGATAATGTTTTCCATTGTTTCTTCAACTTTATTTTGGTAAATTATAGAGTTTGATTCAACTATTTGTGATAACTCTTCTAAACTATCCAATTGTACTGACTTCCAACCGATAATAGTTAAAATAATAAAAATCAAACCTAAACCTAAACCCATATATTCTGAAAGGGAAATCTTCTTTGCTGAATATTTCTTTTCTTTGCCATTCGTTCTTTTCAACATATCCATGATTTTCCTTTCTTAATTATTTTAGATATACAATCTTATTTATCTGGTGTATTTGACATATGTTGCCTATTTATTCTGTTCAATCCAAGCGTTATTCCATATAGTTTCTAAAGTCGTATATCCCAGTTCCTCAAGTCTAACTAAATATGCTTCCCAATCATCGTCAATACTTAATTCCCCGGTTATAAATTTTATATTTGACTCATTGATATAGATTGCTAATTCTTCCTCAATAATCCCGGCCATCTCTATCGCATTATCACTTAATACAAGATTCGGGGCAAGTTGTAACGTTTCATTAGCGTTTATAGAATTTTCAAGGAAAGTTACAATGTCGTCTGGTTTCTTATTGTTTTCAAATTCTTCATTCTCATTAAGATTAAATAGTTCATTAAAGCCATACTCGTTTATTCTTATAGTTCCATTTGGATTTTTCGCTGAAATTATATTTGGTAGAAACTGTTTTCCATCTGCTGTTATCTCGTATGTTAACCCTTCAATTCCCCAGTAACTAATATCAATACCTTCTTCTGAATAAATCGCCCAGTCGAGAAATGCAAGCATATCCTCAAAATATGGTTTATCTATTGCTGTTTTTGATATTGCTATTCCTTTTCTGAAAGTATTAACCGGTGGAAGTGCTGAAATTCCAATCGTGCTTTCCATAACTGGTAATGGGGCCCATTTCCCACCACTTATACCATTTGATTCTAATTGATCATTCCATGTATCAAATCCTGAAGAAACCCAAGTTACTGTAACCAAAGCTTTTCCATTTACAATTTTTTCAATAAAATCATCATTACTTTGATCAAAAAATGCTGGATCAAGTATGCCTGCGGAGTAACTTTCGTTTAAAAATCTATATAACTCTTTATAATTGTCCGTTGCTGGAGCATACTTCCATTCATTATTTTCCTCATCAAAAAACCTTGTTCCCGACCAACCCCCAGGAATTCCATATCCTGCACCCATCATACTCAATAAATGTGCACCACCCCATGATGCAGTTATTGGAGTTGAATCTGGATATACTTCCTTCAGTATTACCAATGCATCAAACAGTTCATCATAAGTCGTAGGCATCGGGATATTACTATCTTCAAAGATATCTTGTCTATAAATCCACTGTTGCACTTGAATCTCACGTTGATATCCAGGAAGAATATAATATTTATCATTCGCAAATCTTAATTTGTCAATTTCAGATTGCAAATTATGTTCTTCAATATATGCCATATAGTTTGGCATCAAATCTTCATAATCACTAATTGGCAATAATAGACCCTCATTTGCATATTCCTCTATAGTATCAGGCCAAACTTTTAGTATTACATCTGGTGGTGATTCCGCATTCAAGTTTAACTCAATTGCACTTTCATAATCTGAATTATCTCCTATCCTTATATCAATTGTAACATTACTCACTTTTTTGTATTCCTCTAGGATTTCCCAATCCTCATTATATGGATTATCACTAGATTCATTATAAAGCACACTAAAAGTAAAAGCATCATCAGCTTTTTTTGTATTGCATCCAGTAAGAGTTGCTAAAATCAGAATCAATATTATAACTAGCTTCTTGTTCATATTCTTACCTCCTATAATTATAACCCAATTTTCCAAAACAAAATTAAAACGTCAATTTACAATCAACTATTATATTATAACTAATAAAAAAAGCACAGCAAACAGCTATACTTTTTGGGATCACTCATTTAGTAATCAGAACCACGTATTATTTTTAAAGGAACTCATTACTTGTTCCTTTAGAACCCGTAAAATTGCTTACTTAAGTTAAGTTTACCATGACAATGTTCGAAATGCAATTTATTAAGTATATACGAAACTAAGCATACTCTAAGAAACAAAACAGTTCTTCCCTTTTTCTTTTGCCATATACATTTTTTTATCTAAGCATAAAAAAAATATACAATGAAATTAATAACTGTAATTTTCCTTACTATTGACAATGTTTGCTTTTATTTTACAATGTATGTTTTAGATAACCTTCTCTATAGCAACGGACTACAATCACTTTTTCGTAAAAAACAAAAAAAGACGCTTGCGATAAGCGTCTTTATTATGCCAAATATGGAGGTCCCGACCAGATTTGAACTGGTGATCACGGAGTTGCAGTCCAATTCTAACCGTAAAACGGCTTGACTAGTCTCTTATTAAAATCATAGTGTTTCTAGTTCCACACTATGTAGAATAATCAATAATTTATGCAAAAATCGTTATGATGCTCCTTACAAAAATAATCCAGTCCCAATTACAACGAAACTCTATTTTTACAAACATAGAATACTAAAAACACAACCCATATTTCACGCTATGTTTTTTATGTTACCAACATGAAGCCAATCATCCATATTACCATAATCGGTTTTACTAAATGGTATGTTATCTAAGTTGGTATAAGATTCAATTTCAATAATTATCATATAACGTTTCCCTCTAAATCTCTTAGAAGCTTTTGATTTTAATTTAGCTCTCTCATTATATTTATCAAACAGGTCTTCTGACTCTAAAGGAGTTAGTTTTTCTGAGAAGAATACGGATTTTACGATTGCCTTTCCCCTAATAACTCCTTCACCGTTATTATTTGCAAAATACAGTGTATCATTTTTTTCTACTCTACCATAAGGTAGTTTTCTACCTGAGGCACCTCTTATGATAACATTCTTGTTGTTTTCTTGTAAGTTTTCTAGTTCCTGGGATTCAACATCTAAATATACTAGATGATCCATTATGCTTTCTCAACTATCGGTACCCAATAGTAACATACATAATCTTTATCAAATCCATTGCCTTTTGAATATACTTCAAATTCAGGTCCTTCACTATGTTCATAGTT
>NZ_CEXEES010000081.1:0-5730 GCF_982632705.1 Candidatus Izemoplasma sp.
TACTAAAAATGAAGAGAATTCAATTGCTACAACTTATCATATTTATATTACTTTTATCTGGATGTTCTACTACTTCTCAAGACAATGAAGAACCATTATTAAAAGAGATAAAACCAGATGATTTAATTACAATGGAACTATTAGATGATTATATGAATAGACCTGATGTACAATATATTGACTTACGTAATATGGATGCAAAATTTAGAAGCGGTTATATAAAGGATTTTGAATCAATTCCGTTTTTTGACTATTTAGACAATAGGCTTTTTGTTAGATATGGTACATATGAGTTTAATCCTGATCAAATTCAGAATGAAGAGCTTATAAGAGCTATGTTTGATGAGGATAAAGCTATTTTCTTATATGCTGCTGGGTGTGTAAGAAGTGCATACGTTAGAGAAGTACTTTTATATCTTGGGTATGAGCGAGTTTACGTTTTAGGGGGTTACTATGAGTATGAAGGAGAACATAAAGTACTTGGTGATGGATCTTTTGATCTAGGTAATTCTGAATATAGAATCCATGTAGCAAGTGATGGTACAACGTATCGCTTAGGTGTAACCTATGAAATCACTAAAGCGATAATGGATATAAGGATTGATATTATTTCACCTGAAGGAATCTCATATAGGAGCGAGAACTTCAGTAGTGAGATAAATTATAATGAGCAATTGACCATACTTGAAAATTATATTGAGTCACAGTATACAAATCTCTATACTATTCATGAGTTTTTGAGTAATGAAACACCTGATCATTATGATACAATCGAGGATTATACATTGGGGTTTAGTGATGATTTAGTATCATTGTTTGGAAACTAAACTAATTATTAAAAAAAGTTTATGAATTGATATTTTAGGTATTGTATAATGCATATCAATACTCTATAATTACTATAGGTAAATAATACAAATTTAAGGGAGGCATTATGAAAAAATTATTATTAGTAGTATTAATGATGGTTATGACATTCACGCTTTCTGCATGTTCAGATTTATGTATTGGTGAATCGTGTGTAGTTGATGAGCCAGAAGTTGGAGATACAGGAAACGGTAATGGAGAATCATTGGAAGATGTTTTATTTTATGATCATATCGATGGATATGGTATAGAAGACGAAAACCACATAGCATACATTTTATTCGAGGAAGAAATGCAAAGTTATGTTAAGTATCAAGTAGCATACTTATCATGTACTTGTAGAGCATCAGATGTCAATTACTGGCAAGTTATTTATATTGAAGTAAATAAGTACACAGATGATATAAAATTAATATCTTACGGGTATGATGATCCAACATCAAATCATCCATATACTGCAGGATTATGGGGAGATAGTTCACCTACTCCTGATTGGCCACTTGAAGAAGGTGGAACAAAACCTGGTAAAACAACTGACGATTTCCATGAAATGTTTATTCCATGGTTACTAGGAAAAGATTCAGTTGATTTAGAAGGTATTTCAGTATTCACAAACAAAGTTAGCTCAGGTGTTTACGAAGGTATGAACTCAGTATCAATTGATGATGCTACATACACAAACCCTGATACAAATGAAGAAATCGATTTACTTGACTCATTCGGTGGTGCAAGTGTATCAACAAATAATATGATTCGTATCTCAAAAACAATATTAGAATATCACAACGAGAATTACGGAAACTAGATAATAAAAACAGACATTGTCTGTTTTTTTATTTGTAACATACACAAATGTATTGAAGCCATTATCTTAATTTGATATAATACATTTGTTTGAAAGGAATGATACATATGAAAAGACTATTTAGTCTATTACTAATCACAATTTTAGGAATTACACTTATTGGATGTGAAAAAGAGGATAAACTACCCGAAGAATACATCTTTGAAATATTAGGTAGCACTGAAGTTTCAATTGACGTAGGTGAAACTTTTTATGATACTGGATTCATTGCAAGATATGACAAAAGTGATATTAGTAGTTACGTTACTATAACTGGGGAACTTGATATTAATGAAGTAGGAACGTATACATTGACATACACTTTAAATCACAATGGAAATGAAATGTCATTAACTAGACTTATAACTGTTGGTTATGAGGGAATATCTTGTCAAGATGTTTTAAATACAGACAGTGAGGATTCAGGTTATGATAAATGTGTTATAACATGGTCAGAACACTTAAACACTTATGTAACATTATCAATGTATATCCCTAATGACAGCACTGTTGATTTAGGGCAAATAAAAACTGATGTTGAGGCTATGCTAGCTCTTTATACAATTATCAGTGATAAATATACAGAATACCAATACATGGTAAACGTTTGGACAATCAACCAAGATCCAACTGCAGTTCATACAATTTCTCAAGAGCTATTTGATTTAATTGATTTCACTTTAACAGAACAAGCACCAGTTGTAGATTTTTACAACGCTGCTCTTCATCCTGTTTTAGATTTATGGCATACAACAAGGGATTTGTGTTCACCAACAACTACTTGTACTATACCTACTATTGAAGCATTGAATGCTAAGAACGTATATACTGATCCTTCAAAAATAATTTTAGATAGTGAAAATCTAACAATTACAATGGAAGAAAACATGGGACTCGATCTTGGTGGTGTTAGTAAAGGATATGTTTCAGAATTAATTGTTGATTATTTAGATACAGCAGGGCTTTACGGATATCTACTAAACAATGGACAATCTAATGTTAGTGTTGGAGGAGTAAATCCTCGTACTGATGATGGAAGTTTCACAATCGCAGTAACAGATCCAGATGATGTGTACGACATATCAGGTAACCATGGATATGCATGGGTTAAACTATTTGATGGAGAACAATTAGTAACGTCTGGAGACTATCAAAAATTCTATGAAGTTGATAACGTTTTATATCATCATATTATCGACCCAGTAACATTGTTCCCGCTTTATCATTCACGTGCGGTTAGTATAGTTACTGATAATGCGGCAATTGCTGATTTATACAGTACTGCTATCTTCAATATGACAATTGAAGATGGAATTGCATTTGTAAATGGAATTGACGGTTTAGAAGCAATTTGGTATGAACCAGATGGAACGATTACATATAGCGCAAACTTTGAAGCAGATCATCTACAAGAATTAAGATAAATAAAAAAGCGAGATATTCTCGCTTTTTTTTATTCGTAATTATAAATCTCTTTGAATCTCTGATTTAGTGTGTTTCCAGTAAACCCAACAAAGAATCCAGTTGGTACTGCGATTGCCAATAAGACAGGTAAGTAAAGAGCTATTTGTGGTAGATCAAGTATGAACATTGCCATAACTATTTGACCAACAGCGTGACCCAATGAACCCATTACACTAACGCTGATTACATTGAATATTTTTAACCTCTTAAATACCCACATTAAGAAAAATGCGAGCATTCCTCCTGATAAGCTTAGTAAGAATGTTGGTAGATTAAACCCTCTCAATAAAGGTACCAATAAAATTCTTAGTATAACTATCATGAATGCGTCTTTATCATTAAACGTATATAGTAATACGATTGTGATTATATTTGCTAGTCCAAGTTTTGCTCCTACAATACCAAACGTTGGTAAGAATGATTCAACAATACTTAGTACGATGCTCATTGCTAATAAAACTGCTAGCATTACTGCTCTTTTTGTATTCATATTTATCACCTATATTTTGCTTGTTTCATTGTATCAAAAAAAGGCATATTATTCAAATAAAAAAGACGTTTAACGTCTTTTTATTTTGTTAAATCAAAATATGCAATTCCTACAGTACCTTCTCCTGTATGGCATCCAATTACCGGAGTGATTGGAGCTTCTAAGTATTTATAACCAGGATAAGCCTCTTCAATCTTGCTTTTTACTATATCAAGTCCAACTTGATTGTCAGAAGTATCATACGTAATGATGAAGTCTTCTAAGTCTTTCAAATCATCTAAAATGAGTTCAACCATTCTTGATAATGACTTTTTCATTGTTCTAACTTTTTCAAATGACACTATTTTTCCGTCATCATTTACTTCTAATATTGGTTTGATTTTAAACATGCTACCTACGAATCCTGCAGCACCACTAAGACGTCCGTTTGCAACAAATAGTCTTAAGTTATCTACCATGAAGTATTGTT
This sequence comes from Candidatus Izemoplasma sp., assembly GCF_982632705.1. Taxonomy (NCBI): domain Bacteria; kingdom Bacillati; phylum Mycoplasmatota; class Mollicutes; order Candidatus Izemoplasmatales; family Candidatus Izemoplasmataceae; genus Candidatus Izemoplasma; species Candidatus Izemoplasma sp. The sequence continues at coordinate 4,135 of NZ_CEXEES010000081.1, forward strand.
TTCTATTTGTACGAAGTTTTTCTAGAAATTGATATGTTTCATCAATTGATTTTCCCTCTTTGAATAATCGAAGTGCCTCTAGTGATAGATACCCTTCACTTATTGCAGCGTTTCTTGAGTCTAATACTTTTATTTTAAGTGGACCTTCATAGATATTTGTTTGTGCTTTGATAATACCATATGTTCCACTTAGTTCTTGAGATATCGTTATAACTAATACTTCTTCATAACCTTCTTTTTCTAATTCAGATAATAAATCCAAATATTCCCCAACACTTGGCATTGTAGATGAAGGTACTAATTTACTATCACTTTTGATTTTGTTATAGAAGTCTTCAGCTGTTATATCTAAGAAGTCTTCATATACATCATCACCCATAAGAATTTTCATTCTTAAGATTCTTAAGTTATCCTCATCTAAATTCAAGTAATCTAAACAACTTGTTGAAGTTGCGATTATAGCTTTTTTAGTCATCCTTGTTCTCCTTTTCAGTACCCCTACGATTCAAATATCTATATATTGTTGATAATGGCCAAAATAGTAGCGCTAGTGCTGGAATTACAAACCAGATAACATCTGTGAAGTATAAATTCACATAGGCTAGCATACCAATAATAATAAGTATTGCAAAAACACTAAATACTATATCGTTTCTGTAATGTGATAAATTCTTGATACGAAATCTTTTTTTAGGTTTTTTGGAATCATCGAAATCATCGATGTCCCCAAACTCAGTAACTGTACGATCAATTGCCTCATCTATTGTTAATCCATTTTCAACTAGGTCTTCAACTTTTTCTACAAGCATTTCAGTGATTGATTTTATTAATCTTTCACGTTCATCTTTTGGATAGTTCTTAAATGTATTTTTAACAAAGTTTTTTATTCTTTTCATGTCTACGCCTCCAATAAAGATTCAATGATTAGCTTGAATTCTTTCCATTCACTGATTTTTTCCTTATAGTACATTCTCCCCAACGTAGTAATACGGTAATACCTTCTCTTTTTCCCATGTGTTAAATTCCCAACGTATGATTCTATTAGATCACGTTCCTCTAATCTCTTTACTACGGAATAGAGTGTTGCTTCTTTAATCTCAAATTGATTTTCAGTTCGTTCTTTGATAGTATTTGATATTTCATAACCATATCTATCTTGCTCAATAATCAATTTTAATATTACTGTTTCTAAATGTCCACGAATGATATCAGATTTAATCATAAAAAAACACCTCCTTAAACCTAAAATTTGTATAGTTCATTTTAACAAATTTGGGCATATAAGTAAAGGTGTTTTCAGTTTAGTATTTTTCTTTAAAAAAGTTACTTATGTTAGTAAGAGAGCGTAAAAGAATTTCATCTTCTTCTAAGTTCATATCTTCTATAACGGCATTAATCATTTCTTCATGAAATTCATCATGAGTTTTCATGATTTTATATGCTTTTTGTGTTAAGAATACATAAACTTTACGTTTATCATCTTTATCTCTTTTACGATCAACGTATCCCTTTAGAACCAATCGATTTATCGCTGTTGTTAATGTTCCAACAGTTACTCTTAATTTAGCTGCTGTATTAGACATTGTTGGTGATTGT
>NZ_CEXEES010000082.1:0-5599 GCF_982632705.1 Candidatus Izemoplasma sp.
GCTTCTTGTGCTTGTTGGTATGCTTTAGTAGCTAAAGCTTGAGCCACTTCATTTAATGCATCTTTCTTTGTTTTGATATCTTCTAGATCAGTACCTTTTAGTGCTTCTCTTAAGTCTGCAATTTTAGATTCTGTATCTGTTTTTTCTTCATCAGTTACTTGTTCACCTAAGTCAGTGATTGCTTTTTCAGCTGCGAATACTAATTGATCAGCTTCGTTACGTACGTCAGCTTCTTCTTTTAATTTTGCATCTGCGTCTGCGTTTTCTTCTGCTTCTTTTACCATTCTTTCGATATCTGCTTCTGAAAGACCAGTATCTCCTTGAATTGTAATTGATTGTTCTTTAGATGTACCTAAGTCTTTTGCTTTAACATGTACGATACCATTAACATCAATATCAAATGATACTTCGATTTGAGGTACCCCGCGTGGTGCTGGTGGGATATCCGTTAATTGGAATCTTCCTAGTGTTTTATTTTGAGGTGCCATTGGGCGTTCCCCTTGTAATACATGTAAATCTACAGCTGGTTGGTTATCTGCTGCTGTACTAAATACTTGAGATTTAGATGTAGGAATTGTTGTATTTCTTTCGATTAATTTAGTCATTACTCCACCTAATGTTTCGATTCCTAGTGATAATGGTGTAACGTCTAATAATAATACGTCTTTCACGTCTCCAGCTAATACTCCACCTTGGATAGCTGCACCCATTGCTACTACTTCATCAGGGTTAACTCCACGGTTTGGTTCTTTACCTAGTTCACGTTTGATTGCATCTTGTACAGCTGGGATTCTTGTAGATCCACCAACTAATAATACTTGGTGTAAGTCGTTTTTAGTCATTCCAGCATCTTTTAATGAACGTCTAACAGGTCCCATAGTTTTTTCAACTAAGTCTCCAGTTAATTCGTTGAATTTAGCTCTTGATAATGTTTTTTCTAAATGGACAGGTCCAGACGCTCCAACACTAATGAATGGTAAGCTTATGTGTGCACTTGTGATTCCACTTAAATCTTTTTTAGCTTTTTCAGCTGCGTCTTTTAGACGTTGAACAGCCATTTTATCTACTGATAAATCTACTGAAGTTTCTTTTTTGAATTCAGCAACTAACCAGTCGATGATTTTTTGATCAAAGTCATCTCCACCAAGACGGTTGTCTCCAGCAGTACTTATAACTTCAAATGTACCCTCAGCTAGTTCTAAGATAGAAACATCAAATGTTCCTCCTCCTAAATCGTATACTAAGATTGTTTGGTGTTTGTCTGTTTTATCAATACCATACGCTAGTGCTGCAGCAGTAGGTTCGTTGATAATACGTTTTACTTCTAATCCTGCAATTTTACCAGCATCTTTTGTTGCTTGGCGTTCTGCATCATTGAAGTATGCAGGAACTGTGATTACAGCTTCTGTTACTTTTGTACCTAAGTAGTCTTCTGCAGTTTTCTTTAAGTTTTGTAAGATCATTGCACTGATTTCTTGAGGTGTATATGTTTTATCGTTCACATCTACTTGTTTCCCTGTACCCATTAATCTTTTTACTGAAGATACAGTATGAGGATTCGTGATTACTTGGCGTTTCGCTACTTCACCTACTTGGATTTCTCCGTCTTTGAATGCAACTACTGATGCTGTTGTTCTTGCACCTTCTGCATTTGCGATTACTTTTGCTTCGTTACCTTCCATTACAGCAACACAAGAGTTTGTTGTTCCTAAGTCAATACCTATAATTTTTCCCATAATTTTATGCTCCTTTATTCGCTTATTTTTACGATTGCAGGTCTAATTAACCTGTCTTTAAATAAATATCCTTTTTGTAATACATCTACTACTTTATTTGGTTCTACACCATCTATTTTTTCAGTCATAATTGCTTGGTGGAAGTTTGGATCATGTTCTTCATCTTTGTGTCCAACTTCAGATACACCTTCGTCTTCTAAGACTTTGGCAAACTGCTTTATAATCATTGTCATTCCTTCTTTTAACGCTTTTGTTTCTTCTTTTTCTTCTATATGATTCAGCGCTAGTTCGAAGTTATCCATTGGTGTTAGAATGTGTTTTGCAAAATTCATTGCTGAGTATTTTCTTTCGATTACTCTTTCTTTTTCTAATCTCTTTTTTGTGTTTTCAAGATCTGCTCTTTGTTTCAGCATTTCGTTGTTTAAATCTTTGATTGCTTGTTCTAACTCTTGAATAATCTCTTCAGGAGTTTGTTCAACAACCTCTTCTGTTATTTCTTCTTTGATTTCCTCTGTAACTTCTTCAGCTACATCCTTTTTCTTCGCCATTGCTTTACTCCTTATACAGTTTTGACATATGCATTGCCAAGTATTTGATTAATGGAATTACTCTGTTGTATTCCATCCTTGTAGGTCCTACGATAGCTATTGTACCTGATTCTTTATCATTCAATTCGTATGGAACTGTGATGACGGTACAATCTTGCATAGCACTCACTGCGTTTTCTTTACCAATACGGACGGTTAGTCCTTTTTGTTTTGTATTTTCAACTAGTTTGAATATGTCGTTTTGTTCAAAGAATGATAATAATTCTCTAACTTTTTCAACATTGGCAAACTCTGGTTGATATAACATATTATTCTTTCCTGATAGATAATACTTACTTTGTGTGAATTTTGTAAATGCTTCTAAGAATGTTTCTACAATTGTTTTGTTGTAGATCATGATTTCCTTTATTTTCTCAGTATTGATTTCATAGTGAAGTTTTTCACTAACTTGTGAAATAGGACAATCATATAAAATTTCATTGAATATTTCAATTACACGTTTCATATCATCAATTTCAGTATGTTCGGGTAAACTAATTTGTTTACTCTCAACATGCCCTCTATTTGTAACAACCAATATCATGCATACATTCTCATATAATGGAATCAATTCTATCTTCTTCACTTTAGAGTCATATGCGTTTGGACCTAGTGCTACTGTTGTGTAGTTTGTTATTTGTGACAAAAGGTTCATAGCTTGTGTAATAGCCTCATCACGTCTAACATCACTTTGTTCAAAGATTTCATCTATTACTCTGAAAGTATCATTGTACGACTTATTATCGTTTAGTAATCTTTCTATATAATAGTGATACCCTTTATCACTTGGTATACGACCACTGGATGTATGTGTTTTTTCTAGAAACCCTAATTCTTCTAAATCTGCCATTTCATTTCTGATTGTTGCTGAACTAAATTCGAGTTGTTCTGATAATATTCTTGAACCAACAGGTTCAGCTGTTTTTATGTACTCTTCAACAATTAATTTTAAAATCATTTCTTGTCTTGTAGTGAGCATGAATTCACCTCCGTTAGCACTCTTCTATCTAGAATGCTAATAGTATTATATACTACATTTTTAGCAGTGTCAAGTATTGAGTGCTAAAAAATAAAAAACAGCCCTATTAGGGCTGTTATCCGTGATAATATGGGTTTCTATTCTTTTGTGTTAAGACCGTTGTATGCTTTCCGTGACCTGAATTAAGAATCGTGTTATCACCGTAATGATTTAATAATTTATTGATACTCTCTTCTAATTTTACATTACTTCCAGTTGGTAAATCCGTTCTTCCAACACCATCTGTAAAGATAGTATCTCCAACAAATACGACTCTCTTATATGAGAAACATGAGCTTCCTCTTGTATGTCCTGGTGTATGAAGAACTACTATTTCCTTATCACCTAGCATAAAGATTGAACCATCCTTAAATGACTTAACATTCTTTTTACTTTGAACAATTATCTTTTGATACATAGTTCCTGATAAATTCAAGTTAGGATCAAATAGGAAATCACGTTCTAATTCATGGATGTATACATCAATATCATATTCTGCGATTAAATCATTTACACAAATGATATGATCAACATGTCCGTGTGTTAGTAATACATATTTCAGTGTTAAATCATTTGTTGTTATGTATTCTTTGATTTCTTCAAGTGAAGCTCCTGGATCTATAATAACTGCTTCTTTTTTTTCTACTACAATATATGTATTTTCCGCAAATTGATTGATTAACGCTTTAACCATTTAAAACGAGTAATGCAGCACCATACATGCCTGCATCATTTCCTAATTCTGCTAAAACGATTTTTGTTTCTTTCACTGCTGAAAATTTGTATTCGCGGAATTCATTTACTATTTTATATAATAAGAAAGAGCCAGCTCTTGAAACTCCTCCACCAATTACAATTACTTCTGGATTTGTTGTTATACTTATAATATGACAAGCATACCCTAGGAAGAATGCAACATTATCAACTGTATTCACTGATAACTGATCACCATCTTTAGCGGCATCCATGACCGCTTTTGCACTTATATATTTTCTTTTATCTAATATCGAAGGCATTGTTAGTTCGTCACGTAACTGTTTAAATTCACGTACAATTCCTGTTGCACTTGCGATTGTTTCTAAACAACCTTTAGAACCACAGTTACACTGTCTTCCATTGTGTATGTCTACTATCATATGTCCTAATTCTCCACCAGCACCATCATGACCTTCAACGGGGATCGAGTTTGCTATAACTCCACCACCAAGTCCTGTACCAAGTGTCATCATAACGACATCTTTTTTACCTTTTGCGGCACCACCAAATAACTCCCCTAAGGCAGCTACATTCGCGTCATTGTTGACAAAGATATTATTGTTTTGAACCATCGCTCCAAAACGCTCTCTTATATCATAGTTTTCCCAACCTAAATTCACACATTGTGTCACGATATTATTTGTCACAGGACCTGGTACACCAAATCCATAACCAATAATTTCATTTAAGTCTTCTTCTCTATCCAGTAATGATCGATAAATATCAAAAAGAATATTCTTACCATTATCTGATGTGTCGGTCTTTATTTCGTAACTATTAATCATTTCTCCTGTATGAAGGAACTTACCAATTTTCACTGTTGTTCCACCAACATCAATACCAATTAAATATGTACTCATAATTACCCTCCTAATAAAAAAACTTCTTGTTAAAGAAGTTTTTATTTTTTCTCTTTGTGATTTGTTTGTTTACGGCATTTAGGACAATATTTTTTTGTCTCAAATTTTTCCGGGTGAAGTTTTTTATTTTTATGCATACGATAGTTCTCGTTTTTACATTCTGTACATCTCATATTAAAATATGTTCTCATTAGAATCCTCCTTGATAAAAGTCTTTTATAATATATCACTTATCTTTATAAAAATCAATACATTTATGTATTTTTTTAGTGCTTTAATGTATAATGAAATGGGTGATAATATGATAAAAAGAAATCAGACAAAACAAGTTTTAGTCGGAGATGTTAAGATTGGTGGAAATAACGAAGTTGTTATTCAATCAATGACAACAACAAAGACAAATAATATAGAAGCAACTGTACATCAAATAAAAGAACTAGCTACGGCTGGGGCCAAGATAGTACGTTTAGCGATATTTGATATGGATGATGCAATCGCGATAAAAGAAATTAAAAAAGAAGTAAATGTACCGATTGTCGCCGATATCCATTTTAGTTATCAATTCGCTTTAGAAGCAATTAAAAACGGAATTGATAAGATTAGAATCAATCCAGGAAATATTGGATCTAAAGATAGAATAAA
>NZ_CEXEES010000083.1:0-5541 GCF_982632705.1 Candidatus Izemoplasma sp.
ATTTGTTTGAGTAATCTTTAAACCTATTATTTGAATCTATATGATGTGAATTGTTGTCAAAAAGAACGGTTTTAAATGTATTGACTGTATGTAGTAATCCTGAACCCATTGTTCCAAATTCGAAACAAAGAGCCAAAAGAGAAGATGTGTGCAAATTATCTGAATGGTTTTTGTATAGTTTTTCTGTAATATCCCCATCAGTGTCGTACATTGAGTCGTTATCCGAATCAACAATATCTTTATACGTTATATTATTTTTTAGTTCTTTTGTTCCTTCAATTTCATATCTTGAGTTAAATATCGACATTTGATGCTTTTTACCATAACCACTATGAATATCAATCCATAAGACCGATTCAATACCAGAGTATATAGAATCTAACTCATCTAAAAGATAACGAGTAGAAGGTTCATATTGAATCCCAGAATAATATATACTGTTTTGATTCTCTTTTTGTCCTTTTAAGATTGCAATGTTCATAGTCTTTACTGAATGTTTCAATATATTTTTAAATACTGTTGTATAAAACCATATATTAGAACCAAACACGGTCTTCATTTTTCTAGGAGATAAAAATGATTGAACTTTTGTGAATTCCACATTATCTAAGTTAAAATCCGTATTACTATAATTTCTGTTTAAATCAACATTATTGGCATTGAATCTTCTGAAGTGATCCATCCCATATGGATTTAGTATGTGATAGAGGATAACTTCTGTTTCATCGCTTAGTTTTGACAAGATGTTTTTGAGGAAATACATTTGACATACGTGACCAATAAACCCCTCAATACCATGCAGACCAGAACTTAGAATCAGTCTATGTATCGGTTTTGCTTGTTTAGAAATACTTATTTTATCAATATGATATTGGTTTATAGGTTGTCTTGTAGTATTTACAATATAACCCAGTTCTTGAAGGTTTGAAATAACTTGATTCATCTCTAATTTACTGTCTGTTAGATTTTCAGGATATGTAAACATAAAATACCACCTCCATAAATTAAGGCCATTATATCATATAATTTTGTTTATCTTTTGTCTTTTATTTGTATTTGTTATAAAATATAAATAAGGACGAGGTGATTATATGACAAGAACGATGCGTTTCTACAAACGTTTGTTGGATATTTCATTACTTGTTTCATACTTTTTTATGATTTTACTTGTAGCATTAATGGTCTATAGTGTTAGTGTTGGTGCGCTAAACTTTGAAGATACATCTACAGAGCCAATTATTTCAGATAATTATGCATATTTACAACCAATGTATATTTCTGTTATATCTGGAATCGTAGTATTTGTGATTGCCGCACGTGTATTTCTGCAGTTTATTACAAATACTGAAAAACTTGAAACAACAGAAAGTTACAAAAAGCAAAATGCTAAAGGTAAGAATAAGAACGACATTCAAGAAAATAAAAAGAAACAAACAGAGTTAAAACTAAGAGGAAATGAATTACTATTTGATTCTGAAAAATATGTACCTAAAAAAGAACGTGAACGACATTCTGCAGTACCATCAGTAATGGTTGAAGAAGAAAAAGTTCAAGATAAAGCAGATGAAATCATTGAACCTATTGAAGAGCAAAAACCAGTAGGAACTTTAATTAGTGATATTGTAGTAGAACCAGTGATAGATCAAAAAGCCGAAGTAACAAAGGCTAAGAAAAAACAGTATTATACAAGACTCAATAAAGCTGAAATGAATAAAATTATTGCGAAAGTACTAGGTATATCAAATTATAAAGCTAAAAAATATGTAAGTGGTCTTTTAGAGATTATAAAAGATGAACTAGTTTTGGGTAACGAGGTTAAAATTGATGACTTCGGGAAATTTAGTACAAAACTTGTAAAAGAACATAAGGGAATCAATCCTAGAACTCAGGAATCCCTAGTGATACCAGAACATAGAACAGCTAAATTTACACCTTATAAAAAGTTTAAAGATGATATCACAAATGATGTAACAGCAACGAGTGGACAATACCTGTTTACTAGAACAGCCGCGAAAGTTCTTGATGAAGATAGAGTTGCAAATGAACTAGAAAAAGAACGAATTGCTAGAGATCATATTGAAGATACTGTTACCAAACCAGCAGCAACGAAAAAACAAAAACCAGTTGCGATTAAGACATTAAAACCTAAAGTACCTAAAAAGACTAAAAAAGACATAATTGAATACATTGGGAAGGAAACAGATTTGAGTAAGAATAAGGCAAATAAATTCTTGCAAGGATTTGCTGATGTTGTTAAATCAGAACTATCAAATAAAGTAGATATTACTATTGATAAATTTGGTAAATTTACAACAATTCATATCCCTGCAAAAGACGCTGTCAATCCAGCAACGAATGAGAAAATTGTAGTTCCCGAACACAATCAAGTTAGACTGCGATTTACAGATGATTTTAAATCAAAATTTAAGTGAAGAATAAGCCTGAAAAACAGGCTTATTTTTTTTATTAAATTTGTCTTGGAAAAACAAAAAACTATGGTATCATATTCTTGTAGAAAGATGGTGAAGATATGCTTTATATAAACACGAAATCAGATACGCTAAAGGACTGTGGGTTTTATTTTGGTCTTGAAGAATATCTCATCAAAGATTTTAATGCAAATGAAGATGTGTTTCTTTTATGGAATGTTGTTCCAACTGTAATGATTGGTAGACACCAAGTTACATCAATTGAAATAGATCAATCATATGTCGATCAACACGGGATTCAAATTGTTAGAAGGAATAGTGGAGGAGGAGCAGTATATACAGATACTGGTTGCCTACAGTTTTCTTTTATTACGGATAAAAAAAATCACCAAGATATTTTTAGTTCACATGTAAAAAACATTATTGACGCAGTGAATAAACTAGGGTTAAATGCAACGTTTACAGGTAGAAATGATATTCTACATGAAGGTAGAAAATTCAGTGGTAATGCGGAATTCATCCATAAAGATAAAATGGTAATTCATGGTACAATATTATTTAATAGTAATTTAGATCATCTAATTGGATCTCTTACTCCTGATAAGGCAAAACTTACAAAACATGCAATTACATCTGTCAAATCAAGAGTGTTAAATATTCAAAGTTTAACAAATATGGATTTAGAAACATTTTATGATTTTATTGTGAATGAAATAAGAACCAAAGAAATTGATGTTAATACATTTGATCTAGAGGCAATAAATAAGTATAGTGAAAAGTTCAGAACAAACGAATGGAATTATGGAAAAAACCCTAAATTCGACATTGAAAAAAAGATGAAATTCGATTCAGGAAACTACACTTTTAGAGTCGAAGTTAAACACAATAAAGTGAAGAATATGAGTATAACCGGAGACTATTTTAGTCTCAAAAAAATTCAAGATTTTGAGAACGCTTTCATCGATGTGGATTTTACATATGAAGAATTCCATAAAATTCTAAAAAAATTCAAAGTAAAAGAATATATATATAAATTGAAAACAAGAGAGTTTCTAAGTGTCTTTTTCGAGCAAAAAAAAAGTAGAATTAGCAAACCAGATTATTTAAAAATTAAAATGACTGATTTGAATAAGGAAAACAAAGAAATCAAGACCCTTTTAAGACAAAATAACCTTTATACAGTTTGCCAAGAAGCAAGTTGTCCAAATCAATTAGAATGCTTTAGTAATAAAACAGCTACATTTATGATATTAGGTAATCACTGTACAAGAAATTGTGCATTCTGTGATGTTACAAACGACACACCTAAATCAATTGATCCTAACGAACCAAACAATATATTAAAAGCCGTCAAACTGATGGGATTAAAACATATCGTTGTGACATCTGTTACAAGAGATGATTTAGAAGATTATGGTTCTAATCAATTTGTTAAGGTCATTGAAACCTTAAAGGAACATGCTACAGGAACAACGATTGAGGTTCTAATCCCTGATTTTATGGGAGATTATGATAGTATCAAAAGAGTCGTTGATGCAAAACCAGATGTTATAAATCATAACCTGGAAACTGTACCTGATTTATATGAAGGGGTTAGAGATAATGCCAATTATCAAAGAAGCTTGAATTTAATCAAAACAGTAAAAGAATTAGATCCAACAATCTTAACCAAGTCTGGAATCATGGTTGGTATTGGAGAATCAAAATCACAAGTTTTAGAACTTATGGATGATTTAAGAAATCATAAATGTGATATAATGACCATAGGACAGTATTTACAACCTTCTAAAGATCATTTGGAAGTGAAAGAATACATTACAGAAGAACTATTTGAAGAGTATAAAAAAGAAGGTACAACAAAAGGATTCAAATATATTGCCAGTGGCCCACTTGTAAGAAGTAGTTACCAAGCCATGAAGCAATTTCAAGGAGAATAATATGAAAACTACAATTCTAAATGATAAACATCGTGCTCTTGGAGCTAAGATGGTTGAATTTGCTGGATGGGATATGCCGATTGTGTATAGTTCTATCACAGAAGAACATATGAAAGTTAGAGAAAACGCGGGATTATTCGATGTTTCACACATGGGAGAAATCTGTGTTAAAGGAGACAATGCAGAAGCATTTGTCGATTATATATTTACAAATGATGTAACCAAAATGAATGATAATCAAGTTCTATATGGAATGATGTTATACAAAACAGGTGGAGTAGTTGATGATTTACTTGTCTACAAATTTCATAAGAACCATTACCTATTAGTAGTAAACGCATCTAACGCTGATAAAGATTTTGCATGGGTTACAAAAAACAATACATTTGGTTGTGACGTTTCAAATGAATCGGATAACTTTAGTGAGATTGCATTACAAGGTCCAAAAGCACAAAGTATACTACAGAAACTTACAGACTACAATTTAGATGACATAACGTTCTTTACTCATCAAAATATAAAGATTAATGGACGATTGTGTTTAGTATCCAGAACTGGATATACAGGAGAAGATGGCTTCGAAATATATGGAACTCATCATGATGTTGACGAACTGTGGTCAAACGTTTTAGAGACTGGTGGAGAAGATGTTTTACCAATTGGTCTTGGAGCGAGAGATACTTTGAGATTTGAAGTGAACTTACCACTGTATGGACATGAGTTAAGTGATTCGATAACCCCTCTAGAAGCTGGGTATGGTTTCGCTGTGAAACTAGATGCAAACGACTTTATCGGAAAAGAAGTTTTGGTTGAACAAAAAGCAAATAAAACAACACGTAGAATTTGCGGGTTGGAATTGATCGACAAAGGAATTATGAGAGAAGGTTATAAAGTGTATCATGAAGATGTAGAAGTTGGGTTTATAACAACTGGTTATAAAGCACCTTCAACGGGTAAAGTAGTTGCCCTAGCAATGATTGATAGACCGTATGATAAATTGAACACAGAATTAACAATTGAAATCAGAAATAAATTTAAGAAAGCGATAGTTGTAAAGAAAAAGTTCTTTACTAAAAACTATAAAAAGTAGGAGGATAACTATGAGTAAAATTATTGATGGATTGTATTATGCTAACTCACATGAATGGGTAAGAGTAGAAGATGCATTTGCGTAT
>NZ_CEXEES010000084.1:0-5450 GCF_982632705.1 Candidatus Izemoplasma sp.
AGTGCTTGACTACGGATCAAGAGGTTAGGGGTTCGACTCCTCTTGGGCGCGCCAAAAATTTTTCGGGAAGTAGCTTAGCTTGGTAGAGCGCATGGTTTGGGACCATGAGGTCGCAGGTTCGAATCCTGTCTTCCCGACCATTTAGACATTAAAAGACGATTATATCGTCTTTTTTTATTACTATTATACTTATCAAATATACAAAAAAGAGGGAAATTATCCCTCTTTTATCATTTTAATGAATTTTTCTACAAATTGCGGATCAAATTGTTTATTACTAAATTTTTGTAATTCCTTAATTGCCTCTGTATGAGTTTTTGATGACCTATATGACCTCTTTCCAGTCATAGACTCATAAGCATCAATAACGGCAAATAAACGTGCGTGATGATGAATGTCTTCACCTCTTAATGAGTTTGGATATCCTTTCCCGTTAAACCATTCATGATGATGTAGAATCGGGATTGCCAAATGCTGCATTTCTGGTATTGTTGCGACCAGTCTACTTCCAATCTCTGGATGACCCTGTATCTTCAATAATTCAGTATCAGTATAGTTTGATCTTTTATTTATTAGTTCATCTTGAAGTGTAACTCTTCCGATATCATGATATTTCGCATAAAGTAATAAATCATCTAATTCCTGTTTAGGTAAACCATAGAATTTAGCGTATTGATTTATCAATGCTTCAATTGATGTTGTATGTACGTTATGTCCGTCAATTTTTTTATTTAATATTGTTGTTAAATGTTCTACTAAGTTTCGTCTGAACCTTGGACCATGCTCAGCTTTGTTGTTATACATTGCTTCTTCAGCGTCAGTCAAAGTATCTTTTATAGATTTATCTACACTTAGTTTTGTTGATATTCCAATGGCAATAGAAGGAGTAATTGTTTTATAGAATGATTTCTCTGTTAAATCATTTATCCTATCTAAAACTTTTTGAGCATCATCAGCGGATGTTTGTGGGAGTAAGACAGCAAATTCATCTCCACCCCATCTTGCAACGATATCTTCACTTCTTACTGCTTTTCTAAATATGTTCGCAATTTCCTGTAGTAGTTTGTCACCCTCTAAATGTCCAAATGCATCGTTTACTAATTTAAGTGCATTTACATCTCCAATAATTAAAGAAATAGGGTGTTGTCTTTCTACATTGATTCTTTTAAATTCTTGTTCAAAGTTATATCTATTGTATAGTTTTGTAAGGAAATCATGTTGTGATATAAAACGCATTTCCTCTTGCCTTTTCTTTTCAATAGTCACATCGCGAATAACAAGTATTGCTCCATGATTGATTCCGTATTCATCTTCAACAGGTGACAATGTAAAATCAATGAATAATGGTTCGTTTTTATTGTTGAGTAAGCTATAAGTATAGTCACTTTTGAATGTTTGGTTTTTCTTGATACAATCTGAGTAAATTTGCTCGAATGATTTTTCATTGTGATTAGAGTATATTCTGTACTCTTCATACACAAGTTTTCTAAGTACAGTATCATTCGTACCTACTAGTTGTTTTGCCTTATCGTTTATAAGTGAAATTCTTGCATATTCATCTGTAACTATTATTCCCTCAGCAACACTTAGTAAAGTTAGTCTCAATCGCTCATCTGCATCTTTGAACATTCTTTGACTTAATTTCTTTTCAGTTACATCAGTGATACTTGAGTATAAGTATTCCTTATTTTCAAGTGTAATCGGACCTGTACTTACTTCGACATCAAATATCTCCCCATTTTTTTTGATATGCTGGAAATTGAATAATGATGATTCATTACTTTTTGCCAGTTCAATTTTCTCTAAAATTTCTGGCTGGGATAGGGTATTTAATTCACCAATCTCCAAGCTTCTAAACTCCTCTTTGGTATATCCATAAATTTCAATTGCTCTGTCATTTACATCTACGATTTTATTTGAGACAGGGTCAATAAGCATTAGAATTGATTTGTTTTTATTGAATAAGTTTTTGAATTGCTTTTCCGATTTAAGAACTTCGACATCATTAAAATATTGTCGTCTCTGTATGATCAGAAATTGTGCTACAAGGTAGAATCCTATAGGAAATAAAATAAGTTGTGGAAACACCATCATTTCAAATATTTGATTACGTAACTCAGTTGGTAAAAATAAAACTAAGCTAAGGATTATAGCCTGCATCAGTAGACCAACCCCGTATATTTCTACCCAAGATATTTTATAATTGTGTTGATTTACTTTCTTTAGTCTTAAGTAGCGCCAAGTCAAACCAATTGATGCACCAATAACTGCTTCGGTGATACCAAGAATTGTACCAGCTCCACCTTCGAAGATTCTTATAATTGAAGCAGTTATGAGTCCCATAACTGTTGGAATTAAACCTAAAAACATACCACTTAATCCTAGAGCTAAAGATCTTACATCGAAGAAGAAATCATCAGAGCCATCTAAGTGAATATTGAAATACATTACATATGTTACTGTAAAGGCTACAAAAACACCCATTAGAAGTTTCCTAAAAATTGGGTGAATAAAAGACTCATTTTTGAATATTGCGTATGTGATTGCTAAACCCATTAGAATAAAGGTTTGCCCTGTAAACTGAAACATTACATTTATATCCATAATATCTCTCCCTGCTAATGTATATATACATTATACAACAAAAAAACTTATATCAAAAATATATATGAAAACGGACTAAAATACTTGCTTTTGTCAGTTCAACACATTATAATAATCATAGACTTAAAAATGGTCCCGTAGCCAAGTGGCTAAGGCAATGGACTGCAACTCCGTGATCACCGGTTCAAATCCGGTCGGGACCTCCAAATTCGGCATAATAAAGACGCTTATCGTAAGCGTCTTTTTTTGATTCTACCTAAAAACTAGCTGTAGTCCGTTGTCATAGAGAGCTCATTTTATCAATATAGATTTATCTAATATTAGTGAATGGTCAGCTATAATTTATTTAGAAGACAATTATAACCCGTATATATAATACTATTAAAGATCCTCTATAGCAAAAATATAATTCGTTTAGAATAAAGAACAACTAGCATTATCCCAAATAGTCTAAAAGAAATGGTACAATAATATATTTGGGAATCATTCATCAGAATGATGCCTTTTTTGATACTTTATGATAAGATAAAGTTATGAAAAAACATAAAGCACATAAACTGGAGGCTCACTATGAAAATAAATTACGAAATAGACAGTACACTAGCTGATAATGAAATCATAATAAAATGTAGACAGCTTTCATCAAAGTTTCTTGAAATCGAGAGGATACTTAACTCTAGCGCAGTTGACTCTGTGTTTGGAGTTGTTGAAAGTAAAATATTCCCAATAAAATCATCAGAAATAGAGCGTATTTATACTGAAAATAGAAAAGTAGTTATTTATTCTAATGGGAAGTTGTATGAATCAAATAAAACACTATCTAATTTTGAAATAATTTTACCTCCATCATTTGTACGTGTATCTAAAAGTTGTATAGTAAATACAAAACTAATAAAATCCATTGAATCTGAATTCAGTGGAAACTATACTTTAATATTTATTAGCGGGAATAAGGAAATCCTATCTAGAAAATATGTAAAAGACTTAAAATCAACGATAGGAATGGAGGGTTAATATGAAAGAATATACAAAACTATACTTAAATAAACTCGTTTCTTATCTACCTGTAGCGATATTCATTTTTACAATAGTATTTGTTATTGGAATGTTCCCATATATAGAAGATTTAAAGACAGACTTTGGTATAAATGCAATCAATGAATTAGTCGATGTTTATACATTCTATTTATTAAGAACTATTCTACTAGTATTATTTATTCCTTTATATGATACTGTGTTAGTGAGTATTAAATTATCATATAAACTTTCTACAATGATACATTTTATTTTAGTTATGTCCACTGTTGGTTTGTTGTTCTACAAACCAGGTTCGCCTTCACAGGCCTTATTTATTATTGTAGGGATGTGTATTGTGATATATGTGATCATTAGAATTGTTACACAAATAAAAGAAAAGCAGTTCATTGAAAATGCAAATGAGATATTCAAAAAAAATAAAGAATAGCTGTGTTAGTCTGCTATTCTTTTTCTTTTGGACCTTTAGATTACCACTTAGTCATTAAATTTTACCACTTAGTCATTTTTTACTCTTTTAATAGTATTTTTGTGCTAGCATATGAGTAAGATACAAAAGTGTCAATAAGGATATGAAAGAGTTTCGCAATGAAATTCATTGGGTAAGTTAATGATTATTCAAAAGAGCACTAGTACAAATGGAGGAAATTCAAATGAAAAAGAAAAACATAATCATCTATACTGTAATATCTTATGCGTGGTCATACACATTTTGGCTAATTGCAATAGTACTGGCTTATAGATCTAATATTGAATTAGAATTAAATGAAGGGTTTGTGGAAGCCTTGTATTCAAGTGAGTTAATAGGAAAAGTTGCTATTCTTTCAATTATCGCATTAGTTGCAACTTGGGGTCCAATGATTGGAACATTAGTTATTACAAAAATTGATCCTGACTTCAAAGAAAAATTCAGTAGTAGTGCTTTCGTTTATAGGGGTTTTAAACAATATCTAATAGTAATTGCGATATTTTTGGCAATCGGATTTGCTCCCGCTATCCCTCTTATTTTTATTGAAGGATTTGAATCAAATTCAGTAAGTATTATAATCTTATATTTATTTACATTCTTTACAATTCAATTTGTTACTTCTGGAACAGAGGAAATTGGGTGGCGTGGATTTTTACTTCCTGAGCTCTTAAAAAAATATGATACATGGGCTGCAAGTTTTAGGACAGGGATTATCTGGGCACTATGGCATGCACCAGTTGTTCTGTATATATTTTACCTACAAGATATGCCATTGTTTGCGATGGTATTCTCATTTTTTGGTTTCAGTGTTGGTATTATTGCAATGTCAGCTGTGCACAGTTACTTCTTCATTAAAACAAGAAGTGTTCTCTTCTCTGTGTACTTACATGCAATGAGTAATACTATCCCACTAATAACAGGATTACTAATCTTGAACGCATACAAAACTGCAATACTATCACAACTATTAATTTGGGTTGTTGTCGCTGTGATTATCAAAAAGAATCCAAGAATGTTTCCTAAAAAAGAAAAAAATTCTTGAGTAGAGAGTTATGGTAGTATATAAAAAGGGAAAAATGTTAAATAGTATTGTGTAAATGATAAGTTGTACTTCAAGGATTCAGTACAGCATCTTATCATAAGTTATCAAATATAGTAATCTTTGAAGCAACGGACTATATTTGTGAAAATACAGTAAAATGTGCAAAAAACAAACTCTATTTCTACACTGTACTGAATTATCAGTAATATAGAAATGAAAAATGGGTTGGTCATAACGTTTTTTAATTAGAATTGGACTGCAACTCCGTGATCACCAGTTCAAATCTGGTCGGGACCTCCA
>NZ_CEXEES010000085.1:0-5297 GCF_982632705.1 Candidatus Izemoplasma sp.
TAGAGCTCATGCTGGTTTTTTGTCTGTTGAAATGAAAGACAAAACCAGGGCAGATTTAACCGTAAGTAAACGCTCAGGAATAGCACGATTCACATTTGATAAAAATACAGATGAAGGATCGGTATTGATAGGAGCAGGAATCAGCTCAACATTTGTTGATAATGCGATGATTAAAATCACATCAAATAAAAGCTGTGAAGGGTTTGCTGATGGCGGAGAATTTTGTGGAACTAAAACACCTTACCGTATTTATTTTGCAGTGGAATTTGATAGCGCATCATCAAATAATGGAACATGGATTGGCAATGCTTTATTAAAGGATTCTAAATATGGCTTTGGAAAAAACTCAGGAGCCTTTTTTACATTCGATACTAATAAAAATGATGAAGTTCAATATAGGATAGCAGTATCATTTGTTTCAATTAAAAATGCTAAAGAAAACTTAAAAGCGAGCAAAATAGAAGGCGGATTTCAAGCTTACAAAAACAATGCAGAACAAGTCTGGAATGAAAATTTATCAAAAATAAAAAGGCACTCAATGAGTGCCTCTTTTTTTAACCTTTGTTTGCTCCTGCAGTAATTCCTTCAATTAAGTAACGTTGGAATACAATATACAGCACTGTAATTGGAACTGCAACGATTAACGCAGCAGCCGCAAAGGCTGGATAATTGATATTACTTGGATTATTAATCCAGTCGAAGATACCAACAGCTAAAGTCCATTTATCTTGATCAATTATTAAGAACGATGGAAGGATGTAATCCATCCATGGTGCCATAAACGATGTTACAGCTACGAAACTAATGATTGGAACTGATAATGGTAAGATGATTTTGAAGAATATTTGAAGTTTATTTGCTCCATCTATCTTCGCAGACTCATCAAGTTCTTTTGGAATATTTTGTAAGAATCCTTTGATCAACCAAATGTTAAATGGTATCCCTCCAGAAACATATATTACAATCAATGCATTTGGATTATTCGTCCATCCTAAGCTGCTGAATAGTACGAATATTGCGATTAATGATAAGAATGATGGGAACATTTGAAGAACTAATATTGTAAGTAATCCTGCTTTTTTCCCTTTGAAGTTGTAACGTGCAAATACATATGCAGTACCAGTTACGAATAACACAGCACCAATCATTGTGAAGAATGCTACTTTAAGTGTATTCCAGTACCATAGTGGGAATAGAATATAGTCTTTACCATTGATCGTTGTTTTTTCAGTAAATAAGAATCTAAATGCTTGGAATGATGGTTCATCAGGCCAAATTGTGTTTAAGATACCTGAATTTGGATTTAATGAAGTACCTACAACGTATAATATTGGTAATATTACAATCGCAGATAGTAAAATCATTTCCATGTAAATGAACATTGTTCCCATGACATTTTTTGTTTTTAGAATCATCGGAATCGCTGTTCTAGAAGGTTCTCTTACCGGAGTAACATATATATAATGTATGAAACCATAAATTGGTATTAAACCAATAAATCCAGCCTTAATAGGTCCAAGACCTTTCTTCTCAGCTATACTAACTGTTAATGATTGTTGGGTGAACAGTAACACTAATGTTAAGTACAGTGCCACTGCTTTTGCAACTACAGAACCTCCAGGTGCAAATCCAACAATATAAAGATATATAGTAAATAGTGGGAAGAACACTAAAACTAAGTTTCTAATAATAGATCTAATGATTACTGAAGAATCAAATAATCCTTCTATCTCTTTCATTTCTTCTTGATTCTTGTAATGGAAGTAACCATATACTGGAATCAATGATTTCAAGTATAATTTCGGATCTTCGATCCCCTTAAACTTAGCAATCATTACTGTTAACTGTTGTTGTACAAATAAGGCTGCAATTAAAACGTATACTAATAAGAATAAACTAAACATTATTAATCACCCTCCTTAAATGCTCTGGTTCTAGTGAAGTTCCATGCACTTAAACTACCAATAATGATAAAGATTAAGATACTGAATACACTAGCCATGTTATACCATCTAATTGAGGTATCCGTTGTTAACTTGTAGATCCAACTAATAAGGATATCAGTGGAGCCGGCGTAAGCCGTGGTGACGTCTCCCCCACCGGGGCCACCTCCAGTGATGAAGTAGATAACTCCGAAGTTATTGAAGTTCCCACTAAATGTCATTACTAGTAATGGACTTGTTGCGAATAATACTAGAGGCATAGTAATGAACTTGAATTGTTGGTAACCTGTTGCACCATCAATTGAAGCAGCCTCATATAATGATTTATCAATACTTGTCATTACACCACTCATTAAAGCCATAAAGAATGGGAATCCAAGCCAAACATTTAAGATAATAATGAATACTCTTACAAACCATGGGTTAGCAGCATTTGATAACCACTGGAATGTATCTTCTCCCATATAGAAGAATCGTTGGAACGCATTCATATCCATTGCTTCAATATGACTAGGTCCAATGAATCCATCAAATCCGAAGATACTTAATTCTCTAAAGAATTTGACGACTCCTATATCTTTTAGGGTGTTATTCACAAACCCTATATCATTGAACATTACACGGAAAATCATTTGAGAGATTAACGCAGGTACTGCCCAAGGTAATATAAGAACACTACGCCAGAATTTTCTAAATACTACACGCTTATTACTTAGAATAACCGCTTGTATAAATCCACCAAAGAAACAAGTAAACGTCGCAGCTACAGCCCAGATTAATGTCCAACTGAACACACTCCAGAACTGTCCGGCAAAGTCAATTGAACTTCCCGTAGTTAAATTAAATACTGTTTTAAAGTTCTCAAATCCAACCCAGTCTATTAACTGTCCTGGAGGAATATGAGTATTACCTGGAATCGCAGCGAAGTTTGTAAACGCAACTGCTAATCCAAAGAATATTGGCATTACACTAATAAATGATACTAGTAATAATGCTGGCATTAATACTATATACTCAAAGAAATTCTCATATAAATCTTTAAAATATTTCTTCTCACCTTGACGCTGTTTAGTCAAGGATGTTTTAATACTTGTTTTGTATGCATCTAGTATATTCCAAATAAATATTAAAGCTAGATAGAACATCGCAATACTTGTTATGATACCTTCTAGTAATAACTGTGTTGAGTTATGACCATGAATCTCCATAAACGTTGCATTTAAAGCTTTTGATCCATCATTTGGTAATAAGAACCCAAGTACTTCTTGTCTTACCAATGAAGTTTGTGGAACACTACCTAAAGTAACAACTCCCCAAACACCTTTAACAAATATTCCACCATTCTCAAAGAATGGATTGTT
The DNA here is from genome assembly GCF_982632705.1 of Candidatus Izemoplasma sp. Classification (NCBI taxonomy): domain Bacteria; kingdom Bacillati; phylum Mycoplasmatota; class Mollicutes; order Candidatus Izemoplasmatales; family Candidatus Izemoplasmataceae; genus Candidatus Izemoplasma; species Candidatus Izemoplasma sp. Next base: position 3,305 of record NZ_CEXEES010000085.1, read on the forward strand.
TAACTCATCTAATAAAGTAGTATATTCTTCAGGTCTATATTCAAAGTAGATACGAAGTAACATTTTATTCGCATCTTCATTGTTCATTAGATACCCATCAGAATTCTTGAATTGATTGGCAATGAATTTATTATAGATATAGTCATCAAATGAATCTACAAGATCACTATTTGACTTAATAATTTCTCCATAACCTTCTACATAATATGCGTTATATGCATCATTATGATACAACAACTCATTTGAATCATATTCAACAGCAAAGTAATCATCGTATATTTCTAAATACGTTACATTAAAGATAATACCTTCTGCTTCTAATGTTAACTCATTTATATAAGTATCGATATAGTCTTCCAATGTACCACTATACGATTGTTCAATTATATCTTCAGCCGCTAAAGCTTCGATTGTTGAAGATAGTTGTTCAGGATAATCATCTTCCGCTCTTGACACATTCGTCGCAATTGTTAAAATATCATCATTGGTTTGAGAAAGGATAGCTGCATCAGCAGCTGCCGTTGCATCAATTTCTAATTGTGCAACACTATTACCTTGTTCTTCAACAAGACGTAACTCATTACCAATAAACTCGTACAATCTTTGAACACTCAACGTTAATTGTTGAACTTCTTGATCTGTAAATTGAGTTCCATCACTTGTTGTAAATCTCATGGTTGTTTCATTGAAAAGTGCACCATTTTCTTCTGCCACCATATGTAAGAATGTTAAATCATCATAATTCTTTACACTAGCAGAATAATAAGGGTTTCCTTCTGTATTAAAGTAATAGTCTATAATTAAACCATTTGCAAACTCTTCCTCAGCTTCTTCACCAGCTAATTTATCATTAAAAAAGTCATATTCTTTTCCATAATTTCCAGTATTAAGTTCAATACCTATTAGCGTTAAGAAAACAAGGAAGAACATAAGAGCTTTGATCCATTGTCTATTAAATAATTGTCCTAGTCCCCATACAAGAGAACTTAATATTGCCTTGATTAAAGCAATAATCTTTATCTTACTCATCTAATCACCTCGTTATATATGTGTAACCGGTTTTACAATAATGAAAAGGCCATGAATTAACATGGCCTTTTACAGTTATTTTAATTAACTTCCTAGACCAACTTGAGAATCGAATCCTTCTTGTGCTGTGTCTGCAGCTTCTTGAGGAGTTGCAGTACCGTTCCATGCACTTGAGTACATAGTTCCAGCATTACTCCAGAAGTTACCCATTTCAGGGATAATTGGCATTGGATGACTGAATGCTAATTGAGCAGAAATTCCGCTTAAGTATTCATCAGCAGCAACACCAGCAACTGTTGATACGTCTTTTAATGCAGGTAATTTATTAGTAGCAGCATACATAATTGCTAATCCTTCATCACTTGTCATAAATTCAACGAATGTAAATGCAGCAGTAGCTTCGTTAGTTCCTTTATAAACAGCAGCTATTTGTACACCACTGAAAGTAACTGGTTGAACTCCACCGATTGTAGGAATCTTTGTAACTCCCCATTCGAATAATACGTTATCATCTTCATCAACTGATGCTTCTTTGTATCTAGAAATAGACCAAGGACCATCAATGATATAAGGTAATTCACCGTTTTCAAATGCAGTACGGTTAGATTCACCATCTAAAGTAGAACTGTTGTAGTTGTTTAATGCAGGACGTAAGTCTTCATTTAACCAAGTTAATGCATTAACCATTTCTACAGAGTCTAAGTTTGCCATAGTTTTATCTAAGTGGTTTTCACCAAATAAATCGAATCCAAATGCAGTTCCAGCGAAATGCATATCGTAAGCATTACCAACGTCTAATCTGAAGTATGAGAATGCATCAGTTGTTTCATCTCCAACTGTGTTGTGAATCATTGCGTTAGCAATAATTTCTTCCCAAGTACCTTCAGCATCAGGTGAACCGTTAAGTTCGTTTAATAATGTTTTGTTATAGAATAATGCAACAGATTCTCCACTTAATGGAGCT
>NZ_CEXEES010000086.1:0-4876 GCF_982632705.1 Candidatus Izemoplasma sp.
AAACGAGGCTGTTTTATTTATTTTGCTTTACTTTACTTAAATTCTCATTTTCCTTTTTGATGATGTTTGCATATTTATATAGAAGTTTTAGAACATCAAAAACAACAGAAGTATACGTTACTTTCTTATTGACTTTAATATCAAAGTTTTTACCCTCGATATGTATTCGAAACGCATCTTTTTTATGTCCAACTACAAACTCAGGTTCATGATCCATATCTTGAAATTTCAACACTCTAAATAAACCACTTATATTAGTAATAACCTCATCTCTTGTGATTGAGAACCCTCTATTACCAGTTCGCAATCTGGTATCATCATAGAATATAACGATGTCAGATTTCTTAAAGTCTCTGTTTCTAACCAACAATTTTGTTTCAGTTAAAAAAATCGTCAAAGGTAATTTTCTGATATCCAATCCAAAACTATATCTATTCAATCTAGTTTTCCCTTTCAAATTGTTGCATATACCATCAATATTTATCATAAGTTCCATTTTTTCAGATCGTATATTTTTATAATTAAGGTCATCGCTTTCTTCAATTACCATCTTTTGAATAGGTGTTTTTGCATCTGTCGATTCTACAGCTTGAATTAGATCCTCAAAGAATTCATTTTCATAATTTGTTCTTTTAATATTGTGTTCATCAAACACTCTTTTGATTCGATTAATTTTGTCCTTATGACTCATAGAATCACCTCTATATCATTATAACATAAAAAAAGTGATGATATTCAGCACTTTTAAACTGTAAAACTCATTAGTACCGGATTGTGGTTTGAATGTTCGAAATTATCTTCAATCACTTTGCAATGTTGTACTTTTATGTTTGGTGATACTAAAAATCCATCAATCGTATACCCTTTTCCATCTGATAACATTGTGTGCCCAGTTTTTGGATAAACAGGTTTAAATTTTGAATCATAGAATTCTTCAGGCAAACGTTCTAACCAATCTGGAGTGTCCATTTGTAAATCATCTTTATTCAAAAGATAATTGAAATCTCCACCAACAATAATTGCATTTTTTCTACCATCATATTGCTTCTCTATGAACCGTAACATGTGGTGAAATTGCTCAGTTCTAAATAAATTATTCTTATCAAAACTACTTAAATGAAGATTAATAACTATCAGTTTCTTCTTAGCTAATTGATACTCTTCCACCAACATACATCTTTTAAGATAGAATAAGCTTTTAGGGAAAGATTCATGTCCTTCGAGTTGATATCTTTTGGATGTTATTGCTGGAAATTTGCTCAATGTTAAAAGCCCACTATAAGTACCTCCAACAGGATGGTTTAATGGGAATGGAATATATTTTGCATTATAGTTATAAGCAAAACTACTATTCATCTCTTTGATATCACTAGTCAAATGCTCTACCTGATCTATTTTACCCGATCTACTTGAAGCTTGATCTACTTCTTGTAATAGAGAAAAATCACAATCAACATCTTTTAAAATGTTAGTCATTACAATTAAATTATCGTATACTGTTTCACTATCGATTTTTACAGAATACTTACTATTCAAGTTTCTCTTTTTTGATACTTTGTCGTTAGAACAGTATCCAATATTGTAAGAAACGATATTATATGAGGCGTAATGTGTGTTATCTCTTGTTTTTCTGTATCTTATTGTCTCTTCTACATCTTTAGGCTTATACTCAGTTAAAACTAAATATAAGAAGAATAAAGCAGGTGGAAAAAAGACAATAAAAACAGGAATTAATATGTATATCATATAATCCCCCTCTTGGTGTGTTTTCACACTAATATTAGTATAATCTATATTGAGGTCATTTCAAAGAATATTTTTATTTTATATAGGTAAAACAAAAACAAATGATTTCTCACTTGTTATGTTTTAGTAGTAAATTAATAATTGGATTATTAGCTTCCAACCTCGTTACAACCTACAAGTCCTAAAATTCCACCTGTCAATAATAAGGCTGCGCTTATTATCTGAAAATTAATAACTGCAAGTGCACCCAAGACAATAATAAATATCGCCCATCCTTTTTGGCCTTTATTGATTCCAAATATTGCAGTTATCTCAGCTATAGTGAACAGCCAACCAATAAATAATAGAGGTCCTGCCCAGGGAATACCTGACCCTGATACTAATACACCCACCCCTAATAATCCAATAATAGAAAGTACTGCATCAATACCAATCAATAATCCTGCTATCTTAATTTTTTCCATAACTACTCCCCTTCTCTCTTCAAAATGTCATCTTGCTACACTTATATATTTTATCATGGTCTCATATATAAGTTAACGACATTTTTGTCATTAAAAAGAGCGGAAATCCGCTCTTTATATAATTCCTATTTCTTTACCTACAACTTCAAACTGTTCAACTGCATAATCTAGGTCCTCGATTGTGTGTGAAGCACTGATCATTACGCGTAATCTACCTTTACCCATTGATACTGTTGGGAATACTATTCCTGAAACATAAACGCCCTTGTCCAATATTTTTTTACTAAACTCCATTGTTTTTGCCTCATTACCGACCATTACTGGAGTTATTGGTGTTTCACTATTCCCAGTATTGAAACCAAGTGTATTTAATTTAGCCTTGAAGTACTTTGCATTGCTCCAAAGTTTATCTGTGAATTCTTCACTTTCCATTAGCATCTTAACTGATTCTATTGTAGCTCCAGTTGCTGCTGGTGGTAAAGCTGTGGAGAATAATAAAGGTCTTGCTCTGTGACTCAACCATTCTTTTGTTTCATTTTTTGATGCAACATATCCACCTACTACACCAATCGCCTTACTAAGAGTACCGATTATAAAATCCACTCTACCATGAAGTCCAAAATGATCAACAGTTCCACGACCACTTTTACCAAGTACTCCACTACCGTGTGCATCATCAACGTATGTCATAGCATTGTATTGTTCTGCTAATTCAACAATTCGTGGTAGTGGTGCTAAATCACCGTCCATACTGAATACACCATCGGTGATGATTAATACATTTCTGTATTGGTCTCTTTTCTCTTTTAAAATCTCTTCTAAGTGTTCCATATCTGAGTGTCTTAAAATTGCTTTGTCTGCTCTAGATAATCTAACACCGTCAATGATTGAAGCATGATTCAATTCATCACTTATGATTAAATCACCTTTTTCAACTATTGCTTGAATTGTACCGATATTACAGTTCAATCCAGATTGGAAACACATAACTGCTTCTTCGTGTTTAAATTCAGCAAGAAGATCTTCTAATTTATTTATTAAATCATAATTACCAACAATGGTACGTACAGCTCCTGCACCAGCACCATATTTTTCTATTGCGTCAATACTTGCTTGTTTAACTCTTGGATGATTTGCTAACCCAAGATAATTATTACTTGATAAGTTTACAACGCCTTCTTTTCCGTTTAATGTAATTCTATTTGTACAAGGTCCTTCGTTTACAGGCAACACTCTGTAAACACCATCTTCTTTTAATTTTTCTATATGTTTCTTTAAATACGTTAACTCATGATTTTTCATATCTATTCTCCCGGAATTAAAATAATTTTACCACTATTTCCGCTTTCCATAATATCCATTGCTTCTTGGAATTTACTCATCGGCATTACATGTGTGATAATCTTGTCAAAGTCTAACATGTTATTATCTACTAATTCTTTTACTTGGTACCATGTATCATAAATTTTTCTACCAACTACACCATATACAGTAATTCCTTTAAATACGATTAAGTTTGCTAAATCTATTTCAATATCTTTAGTTGGTAATCCAAGTAGTGAAATTTTCCCACCAGGTTTACAATAACTAAATGCTTGTTCAATTGCATATTTATTACCACTAAATTCTCCTATGACATCTGGTCCACGACCATTTGTTTCTTCCAATACTCTATCAACTACATCTTCAGTAATTGGATTGATCGTAACGTGTGCACCTAGTTCCTTTGCCAAGTTTAAACGATATTCATTCACTTCGATTGCGATAATCTTTTTGGCACCGTATGCTTTTGCAACATTGACTGCCATCAACCCTATTGGACCACAACCTACAACTACAACATCTTTATCTTTTATATCGAATTCAGCCATTGTATGAACTGCATTCCCAAGAGGTTCTTGTACACTTAAATGAAGTGGGTTAGCATCTTTTGAATTTACAAAGCAATTCATTGCTGGAATCTTAACATATTCTGCAAAACACCCATCAGTATCTACACCAATAATCTTTGTGTTTTCACATATATGTCCTTCTCCTCTTAAACAGAACTCACAAGTACCACAAATGATATGTGTTTCTGCACTAACTATGTCTCCCAATGTTACACGTTCTACATCACTACCGAGCTTAACAACTTCACCACTGAATTCGTGTCCAGCTGTAAACGGTAATTTCAACCTTTTCTTTGCCCAATCATCATATTTATAAATGTGGAAATCTGTACCACATACGCTAGTATAATTTACCTTTATTAAGACCTCGTGAGGTAATAACTCAGTCGGTATTGGTTTGGTTGTTAGAGTTAACCCAATCTCAGGTTTATCTTTAACTAAAACATCCATTGTACCTGTCAATTCTTTAGTCATAATGTATCTCCTTATTCGTAAGTTAAAAACGCTTACATACGCAAATATTATAACACAATAATTATAAATGTATAGTCTTTTGAAAAAGAAATTTTAATCAAATAAAAAACCAGTTAATTTCGGGCAAAAGTTAACTGGTTTTTCAATCTTTTTTATACTGATTAAAATACAAAAAGAAGGGAACACATGCATATAAGAAATTTTATGGGTATGTGGGTTTCATATACATGTTAGACGTGATTTTTTCGTAGTTTTTTTGTGACTACAATACAGATTATATATTGATTAAATATATTTATC
>NZ_CEXEES010000087.1:0-4658 GCF_982632705.1 Candidatus Izemoplasma sp.
ATTTAAACGAAAGACCATCAGTAATTGATGGCCTTTTTTATGTCTTTATTTAGCGGTATTTTCAAATTCACTTGGAGTTTTATAATTCAGTGATGCATGTGGACGTCTGTAATTAAAAAAATGAACGTATTCATCAATTGAATCTTTTAATTCGTTAAAGTCTTTGTAAATGAATCTATGGATTTCTTCTTTCTTTAAACTAGCAAATGTACTTTCACATATAGCATTGTCATGTGGACACCCAGTTTTAGAAAAAGATTGAGATACATTATGTTCAGCTAAACAGTTTTTAAATATATATGATTTATATTGTCTCCCTTGATCACTGTGAAATATTAAATTACCTGGTTTATTTCTTAAGATAAATGCTCTTTTAAATAACCTGACTATATTTATCGATTCCATGTTTTTAGATAGTGTGTAATCAATAATAAATCTTGAATAAATATCAATAATTACATATAAGTAATAATGTACAGAGTTTACTTTAATGTAGGTAATATCACTTATCCAAATCATATTTGTTTGAATAGTAGAATCTAACTTACTTATAATATTGGGCTTTGTAAAATATTTCCTTTTATGAGAGTCATTATAGTTTAAACTTTTTTGATTAGCTACTAGTTCCATTTCTTTCATTAATCTAGTTATTCTGCGTTCACTTATAATATAACCATCTTTAATAATGATTCTTCTTATTTTTCTTGACCCAAATCGTCCTTTTGATTCTATAAAGATATCCTTTATAATACTTTTGAATATTTCATCATCTTTGTGAAGTTTAGTTATTTTTGGTTTTCTGTATTTGTTATGATAATAGGTAGATCTTCGTAAGTTTAAAACTCTACAAATTGAATGGACTGGATATTTTTCATCTATTGAGATTGCGAATTTAAGCTTTTCACTTGATGAAAGATTTAGTTCCTTAATCACATATGTGAGTATTTCATTATCTCTTTTCAGTTTTTCAAGTTGAATCTTGTCTATATATATATAATGTTTACTAATGGTAGTTTTACTAATTGGATCTTCCTTAAATTTAGAAACCCAATTATATAAAGTACTTCTTGAAAGTTTATATTGTTTTGTCATATATGATACGGAAGTTCCTTTTAAATAATCATTAACCATTATAATTTTTTCTTCATTAGTGTATTGCATAAGTACCACCTTCCTTTTTATAATTATACAAAAAATTAAGAAGGTAGTTAGTGAGATTGCATTTTTCAATATTCGCTATTGCATGTTATTTATGCTACAATAAGTACAGGGATATTTATATGGGATATAGATATCTTTTTATAAGCACATAAAATCAAAAGTTTTATTTGAAAGAAAGAAGTTAGGAGGAATAGCGAAATGATTAAAAATAGTGAAATATCTTTAAAGACAAAAAAAATCATTGTAATTTTAAATAGTATAATAATATTATTTGGTATAATTACTTTTATTGGCTGGCTTACTGGTTTTGATAATTTGGCTAGTATCCAAGAAAGTTATATACCAATGTCAAGAGACACTGCCTTGTTTTTTATATTGTTAGGTAGTATATCAATATTGCTTTTGAATAAGAAATCAGAAAATGTAATAAAACTTTTTAAGGTGATTGCACTTTTTATTGCAGTCTATGGGTCATTAAAATTTATAGAATACTTTATTCATTTCGATTTGACTTTCGAAGATTTATGGTTGCCAGCATCTGAAGGAACGGATTTGTATCCAGTCAAAAGGATGTCACCATATACCGGATTTTTATATATGTTTTCAGGCGTTTCATTTTTCCTATCTTTACAAAAAAATAATAAAAAAGTGAAAGACAATATATCAGCAATATTTGGGGTTATAATATTTTTACTAAGTTTTGTTGCGGTAACTGGTTATATATTTGATTCCCCACTGCTTTATGGGTCAGGGATTATACCAATAGCAATAAACACAGCTGTTGCATTTATGTTCTTAGGCTTTTCTATAATTCTAAGTACACACAATTCTTACGTTGTTAATTATGTTACTAGTAATGAGATTTTAAAGACTTTACTTTTGACATTTATTCCATTAACAACCATTTTGATTTTCATTATTACTCTATTGACAAAAGTAGTACTTCAAAATAGTGCAACGAATATAGGATTGTTTACATCATTGGTATGTTTGATTACTTTGTTCGTTGTTATTATAGTTATTATACCAATATCAAAAAGAATAACGCGCAAGATTGACCGTTCAAACGCTGACTTATTGTTGGCTGGAGATATATTTAAAAACAGTATCGAAAATGCACCTATCCCTATTATGATTCATGCAGAAGATGGTACTGTATTAAATATAAGTCAAGAATGGACTAATCTTTCGAAATATGCAAAATCAGATATTCCAACAATATTTGATTGGACTAACAAAGCTCATGGGCAAGATAAAGAACATGTGAGAGACCGTATTAATAAGCAGTATACCTTGTTAGAAAATCAACATGATGGAGAATATGTTGTTAATACTAAAGATGGAAGGCATTTGATTTGGGACTTTAATTCTATTTCAATTGGGAATTTACCCGATGGTAGAGCTGTAGCAATGAGTGTTGCAATGGATGTAACTGAAAAATCAAAAGAAGAAGAAAATATAAAACAACTAAATAAAGAGTTGAACGAGTCACAATTGTTATTGAATGCAAGCTTAGAAAGTCCAAAGGACATCATTATTTTATCTTTAGATACTGAGTATAGATACATGTTCTTTAACAAAGCACATAGCACCTCAATGAAATTGGCTTACAATGCAGACGTTACTATTGGTATGTGCATATTTGATTTTATGACTTCCAAAGATGATATAAAAAGAATAAAAGAAAACTATGATAGAGCTTTATCTGGTGAAACTCATACTAAGAGAGAGCAATATGGTGATTTAGATAAAAGTTATTTTGAAATGATATTTAGTCCAATCATTGATAATGAAAAAGAAATTATTGGGATATCTTCATTTGCCAGAAATATAACTGAAATGACTAAAGCAAATATAAAACAAAAGGAAAGTGAAGAAAAGTATAGACTATTGTCAGACATGTTGCCTTTAGGCATGGTTCATTATTCTATTGTACGTGATGCTGAAAAAAATAAAATTGATTTTCAAATTCTAGGAATTAATAAAGTATATGAGCAATTAGTTGGAAAGAATAGTTCTGAACTTATTGGTAGGAACCTTTGGGATGTTTTCCCGCAAACAGAACAGTATTGGATTGATGAATTTGAGAAAGTTGCTAATTCTGGTAAGACTAGTATATTTGAAGATTATTCAATAGCTATAGATAGTTATTTAAAAATTTATGCTTATAAAATTGGTGTTGACAGAATGGCTGTTATTATGGAAGACGTTACAGAAAATAGAAGAAGACAGAAAGAAATCTTGTATATAAGTTATCATGATTCATTAACAGACTTACATAATAGAAGATATTTTGAAGATAATCTGAGGGAATTGGATATTCCTGAAAATTTACCTTTAACAATTGTAATGTCAGACATTAATGGTTTAAAGTTAATTAATGATGCTTTTGGGCATGGAGCTGGTGACAAACTTCTTATTTCAGCTTCAAAAGTTATTTTAAGTGCATGCAGAGAAACTGATTTAATTGCTAGAATTGGTGGAGATGAATTTGTTATTGCTATGCCTAAAACTAGTGGAGAACAAGCAGAGAAAATAATTAGTAAGGCAAACAAAAAGGCAAAAAAAATTAATATAGAATCAATAGAGTTATCTATATCATTTGGGTTTGCAACTAAGAATAATATTAACGAGAACATCCAAGAAACTTTTAGAAGTGCTGAAGATTTAATGTACAGAGTAAAATTACTTGAGATACCTTCAATGAGAAGTGGAGCTATTGAAACTATTTTGCATACATTATATGAGAAAGACAAGAATTCTGAAATTCATTCAAGAACTGTATCTGAAATTAGCGAGAAAATCGCTAAGGCTCATGGAATGAATGGACAAGAAGTAAATGAAGTGAAAACAGCAGGATTACTGCATGATATAGGAAAGATAATTATTCCAATTAGTATTATTATAAAAGAAGGGAAGTTATCCACAGAAGAATATGAATTAGTAAAATCGCATCCAGAAATTGGTTTTAGAATATTGAACTCTACTCATGATATGAGGAGTATTTCAAATATTGTTCTGAGTCACCATGAAAGATGGGATGGTCTTGGTTATCCAAGAGGAATAAAAGCAGAAGATATTCCTCTGCAATCAAGAATAATTTCAATTGCTGATGCATTTGATGCAATGACAAGTGCAAGAACATATAGAGAGATTTTCACGAATGAAGAAGCATTGAATGAAATCAAAGATAACGCAGGATCTCAATTTGATCCTGAACTAGTTAAAATATTTGAAGAGCATTTTTTAGAAATTATAGTTGATTAATATTTCAAATTATTAATAGAATTACAAAGGCTCTCAGAAATGAGGGCCTATTTCTTTTAATATAGTTTGAAACTTAAGGGGTAAAAAAGAAACTTTGCGTCATAGAATGGACTAAGGTATAAGAATTATTTGTGAAACAATATATGGCAGTAAAGGTTACAATAGCGAGATCATGAGGTTTGAGCTAAATCTTGCGGACGCGGATAAGTTTCAGGGACCCTCAACTCCAC
>NZ_CEXEES010000088.1:0-4541 GCF_982632705.1 Candidatus Izemoplasma sp.
TTGAATCAGCGTGGGTTAAGGCATGAAATACAGACTAGGTGACTTGACCGTAAAGCACTGGAACGACTGGGATCGGGTTCCACGTGATCCAGTGTCTGCGGCTATTGCGGCTGCGGTAACTGGTGCGACCACAGGTCTTGCATATTATGCCGTTTATGCCATTTCCACTATAGCCATTTCAGCCGTAACCTCTTGGGCTTTGTCCGCGTTAGCCCCCCAGCCTGACTTCTCTTCCTTCGGATCACAGGGCACGCTGGTCAACGAGCGCAACGCCACTTCGCCTGCCGACTTCGTTTACGGTGAGGTCCGCAAGGGCGGCACTGTTGTGTTCTATGAGAGCACAGGTGCTGAAAACAAATATCTGCACCAAGTCATTGCGCTGGCTGGCCATGAGGTCAACGCCATTGGCGACATCTACATCAACGACGAGGTGGTCTCGTGGAACGCCTCAACTGGCTTGGTGTCGGGTGATTGGGACAACAAGATACGCATTCGTAAGCATCTTGGCGATCAGACCACGGCTGATGCTGATTTGGCAAGTGAGACTTCTGCTGGGTCAACCTTCGTCGGCAATGGAATTGCCTACCTCTATGTGCGCTATGAGTATGACCAAGACGTATTTGCCAATGGCCTGCCGCTGGTAACGGCTAAAATTCAAGGCAAGAAGGTTTACGATCCGCGCACTGACACTACTGCTTACAGCAACAACGCGGCGCTCTGTATGCGTGACTTTATTGCCAGCGAGTATGGCCTGAATGACAGCGCGATTGACGATGTGAGCTTTTCAGTCGCGGCAAACGAAAGCGATGAAGATGTTTCCTTGTCTGGCGGCGGGACGGAAAAGCGCTACACGATCAACGGTATTGTCAAAGCAAGCTCGCCCATTGGCAAAGTGCTTGGCGACATGTCCACAGCCTGCGCTGGCACGCTGTTCTGGGGTTCTGGCTATTGGAAGCTCAAGGTTGGAGCGTATAGCTCGCCTGTCAAAACTCTGACACTTGATGACCTTCGCGGGCCAATCTCCATGAAGACGCGCACATCCATGCGTGATAGCTTTAACGGTGTCAGCGGCACATTCAACGATGCCGAACAGGACTTTATCACGGCTGACTACCCGCCGATCCAGAGCAACATATTCAAGGCTGAGGATGGCGGTGACGAGCTTATGCTTGACCTGCCCTTGCCCTTCACGACTTCGGCATCTGCGGCGCAGCGCCTCGCCAAGCTGACGCTTTACCGCGCCCGTGAGCAGATCAGCATTTCTGCTGACTTTGGCCTGAATGCCTTTGATGTTGAGGTTGGAGACATCATTGCATTTGATAACGAGCGCTATGGCTTTGACGGCAAAGAGTTTGAAGTCATGGGCTGGCGCTTTGAGTCAAATCAAGATGCGGGCGACCTTCGGGTCAACCTGACGCTACAAGAGACAAGCGCGGCGGCATTTGACTGGAACGCAGAAGAAACTGCAATCATTGCCAACAACACAACGCTGCCTGTCTACACGGCTGGCATGATCATCTTGGGGTTGTCAGTCGGTGAAGGCGGTCAGACACAAAGCGATGGCACGCGCATTTCGACAGCGCTTGTGGACTGGTCGGATGTCACGAACGCTTACCTTGAGCGGTATGAGGTGCAGTGGAAGCCGTCTGCGGATAGCTCTTACAGTTCAACCTTCACATCCGAAAGCGCGATTGAGCTTTCACCAATAATTGACGGCGTTGAATATACGTTCAGGGTTCGCGCTGTTTCAGCGACAGGTTATCGCGGCCCTTTTGCCTCCGTCACATTTACTGGGGGCGGAGATGTCGCACCTCCCGCTGCCCCGACAAACCTCATTGCAACGGGTGGCTATCAATACGTCACACTTGTATGGGACAACCCGCCAGACAGAGACCTTCGGCATGTTGAGGTCTATGAGGGGTCCATTGATGACGTAAATTCTGCGGTGTCTGTCGGGATTAGTTCTGGTAACTCTTTCACTCGTTATAATCTGCCAAATGACGTGCGCAGATATTACTGGGTTCGATCCGTTGATTTTAGCGGGAATACGTCTGCATTCACAACCAGCGTAAATGCTATTACTGCATTTCTTGAGGATGAGGATTTTGTTGGCGGAATTGAGGAGATATTCAAGGAGCAGGGGTTATACCTAATCGAGGATGTAACCTCACTTCCTGCACTCGGAGAGTTTACGGGGCAAAAGATTTTCAATCGAAATGATGGGAAATTGTATGAGTGGGATGGGTCGGCTTGGGCATTAATTATCGCAGAGCCAGATACATTCATCGCGTCAGATAAAATTATCGCTAATACCATTACTGGTGGCTTGCTGGCAACATCTGGGATTATCAGTCAGAGTGCGCAGATTGAAAATGCTACAATCACAACTCTAGCCATCCAAGGCCAAGCGGTAACGATCCCAACATCCGCATATACAAGCGGCAATGTGTCTCTTGGCGGCTCTGGCAATACCTACAATGTTCAATCTATCAATTTCCAAAGCACAGGCGCGCCAGTATTTATTGACATGTCATTTGCCTACACTAATGGGTCAGTCGGCTCTGGATTTGACATACAATTACGCAGAGGCTCAACTACAGTTTACTCATCTGGTAACAGGGACGCATTCTCAAGCAACAAAGGGGCTTGGTCCGCATCATTCAAGGATACGCCGAGCTTTGGGTCTGTGTCATATACCTTGAGGGTGATTACAACTCAAAACTGTTCAGGCACGGCTATCAATCAGCGCAGCTTGATGGCTCTGGAGGTCAAGAGATGATTAACTACACTGTTTATAACAGCACTACGGGTGAGGTTCTGAGGGTTGGATCGTGTTGCGGTGGTGATCTTAGCCTGCAAGCTGGTGACGGCGAGGTGGCGATTGAAGGCTCCTACTTGGACACTGAGTATTACTGGAACGGGTCTGAAATGGTGGAGAAGCCGACAAGACCTAGCGAAAGTCACTCATGGGGGGTTGGTGAAAAGCAGTGGGTTCTGGACCTTTACTATTTAGAGGATCAAATTCGAGCCAAGAGAAATAGGCTTTTGTCCGAATGCGATTGGACGCAAGCACCAGACGCACCTGTAGACCAGCAAGCATGGGCAACCTATCGTCAATCCTTGCGCGACCTGCCCGCCAACACAACAGACCCACTCAATGTAGCATGGCCAGAAAAACCGTGCTATAGTCACCTCAACTTGGAGACACCTAATGGCGACAATCACACATAAGCGCGGCGACACTTTCGAGTTGTCATGCACCCTTGAGAATGAGGGTAATGCTGTTGACATCACCAATTTCACTATCACCTCGCAAGTGCGTGGTTCTGATGATGTGCTCTTGCAAGCCCTCACGGTGACTAAAACGGACGCTGGCGCAGGCGCATTTAGTCTTTCGGCTACTGCCGCGCAAACTGAAACTTGGGGTATTCAGAAATACTCATGCGACATTGAGTTCATTGAGGCTAGTGGCGAGGTGAACTCATCTCAGACGTTTTTCATTGACGTAATCAAAGACATCACGAGGGACTGAGAATGGCGCTTTATACGGTCAGCATCAGCAACGCAGCGGCCCCTGATGTGGTATCATTGACGGACGGATCAACCTACGCCACGCTTGAGGTCTCCGCTGGGCGAGGCCCAAAGGGTGACGGTTGGACTGGTGTGACTTACAGCACAGAGACTGGCAGGTTCACGTTCACATCAAATGATGGCATGGGCTACGTGTCCGATGACATCACGGTCGACCTTGATGCCGCTGTGACCGATGCTGAAGCGGCGCAGGCTGCGGCTGAAGCTGCACAAGCTGCAACTGAGAGCATATTTGACCAGTTTGGCGACCAGTATCTTGGTCCGAAGGCATCCGACCCGACTGTCGATAATGACGGCGATCCACTTACTGAGGGTGACATCTACTTCAACACAACAGATGATGTCCTGAAGTTTTACTCAGGCACAGCTTGGGTTGCACCAGAAAGCGTTGCAACGACTGCTGCTGCTGCCGCACAGGCCGCACAGACGGCGGCTGAAACTGCTGAGACCAACGCTGAGACGTCCGCAACGAATGCGGCTACGTCAGAAACAAATGCGGCTGCATCAGCATCGGCTGCGGCCACAAGTGAAACTAATGCGGCATCGTCTGCATCTGCTGCATCTACTTCAGAAACAAACGCTGCTGCGAGTGAAGCCGCTGCATCAACAAGCGAAACTAACGCCGCAGCGAGTGAGGCTGCTGCCGCTGCGTCAGAGAGCGCTGCTTCTACATCTGAGGCCAACGCTGCAAGCTCAGCTAGCTCTGCCAGCACCTCCGCAAGCAACGCAGCCACAAGCGAGAGTAACGCGGCCTCCAGTGCGTCTGCTGCCGCTGCCAGTGAGGCAAATGCAGCCACTAGCGAGACTAACTCAGCCGCTAGTGCAGCCAATGCCCTTGCATCAGAGAATAACGCTGCTACGTCTGAGGCTAACGCTGCAACGAGCGAGACCAATTCGGCTACTTCAGCATCAAGTGCAGCCACAAGTGAAACCAATGCAGCCGCAAGTGC
>NZ_CEXEES010000089.1:0-4269 GCF_982632705.1 Candidatus Izemoplasma sp.
GTTTAATAATGTTTTGTTATAGAATAATGCAACAGATTCTCCACTTAATGGAGCTCCGAATAATTCTGAATCAAAGTTACCATCACATGCAACAGCTGTGTTGTTAGCTGGGTCATAACATGAAGTAGCAGTTTCAACAGCAGAACCAATCATTCTTGTTTGAACATCTGTTCTCTGAGCATCAGGGAATGGATATAACAAGTTTGATGTTAATGCAGCACCAATGTGATCATGAGGGAATACTACAACATCTGCAGCGTAATCAGAACCAGCGTATAACTCAAGTCTTTGACGAGTGTCTACTGCTCCTACTTCTTCCCATACCACGTTGATATCTGGGTATTGTACGTTGAATGCAGCAATTAATTCTTCTGCATATGTTTGATCATCTAGCCATACTTTAATAGTAACGGCTTCAGTTTGATTTTCATCGAAATTATATAATGTACCTAAAGCTGCGTCGTTTTCACAAACTTCTGGATCTGGATCCGGATCTGGATCTGGATCAGTAGTATCTTCTGGTTTACATCCAGCTAATGTAAGTGTTAATACGAAGGCAGCAAATATTAATAAGAATTTTTTCATCTTCATATCCTCCTTAGTATTGTTTACGCAGTGTAACGAATGCACCAACAGCAAGAGGGGCAGCTACTAATAATGCAATTAAGTTAGTAGTGTTATTGCTTGCGTTTAAATGAGCAGTTTCATCACAAGGGTCTGTAACAGTTACAGTAATTGTTGCTTCTCTGAAGTTACCGAAGTTATCAGTTGCAACGATTACGATTTCATAAATACCAGCGTTTCTAGTATCTACAGTACCAAATCCTTCTTTAATTTTTAAATCAGTTACTTTAACTGACTCTTCACCGTTAAAATCAGATGAACTATAAATAGGTAATTGGTAAGTATCTCCTAATTCAATTGATACTTCAGTGAAACCTGCGATATCAATTACTGGAGGTGTGCTATCCACAGCGAAACCTAATTCATACATATCAGTTTCGTTTGGCATATATTTAACATTGAATGGAGAAGCCATACCCATTAAGGCATCTTCTGTGATAATTGTAAATGCTGTATTAGCATCTGCAACTGTATCAAATGAAATTCTATCAATAGCGATAACATTTCCATCTTTATCAGTTACTTCAAATAATGTTTTATCTACAATTAAAGCTCCTAATTCGTCTTTTGTAATTACGTCTTTGTTAAATTCTAATTCGATTGAATGTTGGTCTAATGCACCTAATTCAAGAATTTCGAATAAGTTAACTTGAGCGTCAAAATCAGTATAGTTATCATAGAAGTCTGGAGCTCCACCCATATAGAATGTAAACTGTGTTCCAGATCCTTTAACAGCTGTAACGTCTAAGAATAAATCTTCGTCCCACTGTTTTTCCCATGCATCAGTTCTAACAATAAATCCAATAGTATCGTCTGCATCAGCAGCAATGTTAAATACAGCAACTCTGTATTTACCAGCAACACCTTGATCTACTCCTAGTTCCCATTGGAATAAGTTTGGAGCTTGAGTACCATCAGTACCAGTTCCCCATGTCCACATATTCCAACCATCATATGATTCAACTGGATCGTAATAAACTACGACAACAGTACCAAAACCATCTTTTTGGAACATTGGCATTGCAGGATCATTATAGAATACTTCACTTGCACCCTGTAATACATATACATGTTTTACTCCGTTTTCATCAAATCCAACGAAAGCTTCTGTAGTTAATTCGTCATCATCTGATTCTTCACGTAATTGAATGTGCTTATCGTCTCCACCTTCACCATTACCGTCAGTGTCGGCACCATCTTTATAAGACCAGTCATTTTGACGTGGAATAAGCCCAGCTTCATGATCTGCGTCATCATCAACGCATAAATATGCAACTGCACCAAAATCATCTTGTCCTACGATTTGAGGGTTTCCAGAACCAGCTGTACCAGTTCCCCATGCCCAGAAATCTTTACCTTCATAGTCATCATTCCATCTTTTGTAGTGAATAACAACTACTTTGTCTGTTGTACAGTCAGATGCAGGAACTTCAGCGTTTACCGCTTGAGCGCTAAATCCGAAAAATGCAACAGCTAGAGTTAAAGTTAATACTAAACTCAGAATTTTTTTCATGTTTCTCCTCCTATTTTTATTATTTAAACAAACGTTTTTATAACAATTCTATAATATCATAATGAAAACGCTTTATCAATGAACTCACACGTATTTTAAGCCGTAACGCGTTACACCTTTTCATAAAAGTGTAAAAAAAAAGAAAACATTTTCATAAAATGTAATCTTTTTCATAGTATATTTTTGCAACTTATTCTTTTATTTCTAAATATAACCTACTTGCTCTATACATAAAGAACGCAAGAATAGGTGTAATGATATTATAGACAATCGTTGTAAATGCAATTAATCCATTAAACCCAAGTATAACATTGATCACTGATGGTATTGTACTTGCTAATATCATTAGCTTAACCATATTTTTATAACAAGGGAAGTTGCTTTGATTAAACTTAAACAACATGCTAATTGCGCTAATTGTTAAAATTAGAATTAGGTTTGTCAGGAATAATGCTGCTGTGATAAACAATATAGCGGGTAATGTAAATACATCTTTCAAACTTAAAAACATTTTATTGATAAGTAAATCATATGCTTCTCTATCTTCTAAATCATTAATGTCACCAAAATCTGTATTATTGAAGTAATCATAATCTAATATAAATTCTCTCGAAGTAGATGTACTAAGTGTAATACCACTTCTATAAAATACTATTGTATGTTCTTGATCATAAACAACATCGTCAGGAACATTAAAATACACTGTCCATATAGAATCATTATTCATAAACTCATACTCAAATATATTACTCATTCCACAATCTAACTGATTGTTATAGATTCTACAACTTTCTGGAAAGTCTTCTCCAATGAATTCTGGTACTTCTTCATGGAAGTTCATTCCCCAGAAACCGTAATCTAAATCGTTCATCCCAATAACTTGTGATGTAATAGGTAAAAACATCAGTAAGTTTAAAAATAAGAAATATCCAAATAACTTACCTAAAGATGCGTCAAACGCATCAAATGCATGTTTGAATTTGAATACACCCAGTGTAAATAAATCAGGGAACCTAATTTTCTTCATAGCGTCATCCTCTATTCTTCGTAAGGTACTTCAATTATCAATGTACTTTGTCCATCTATTATACCATTGTATAAATCGATTCCATCACTATAATATAATATTTCACCTTCAATATCACCATATGTGAATCCAGTGTCTCCAATATTATGTAATACTAATACTTTTTGATTATGATCCTCATCATAGAAGAATGTTCTATAATACCCAACTAATACATTACTACTAATTTCCCAAGCTTCTGTATCACCGAATTTTAAAGCCAAATTATCTTTTCTAACATTTAGTATTTCCATATATGTATTTAAGATACTATTAGGATCAGCTAACTGTTCATCAACAGTATCTGTCTCAGTGTTAAATTCATCAACCATCCAAGATGTCTTATACATATCATCAAATAAATATGGTTGTCTTCTTGTTTCATCCCAAATAGTAGGACCAGTTGATTTAATTCCAAACATTCCAAGTTCTTCCCCATAATAAACAAATGGGTTCCCCTGTCTTGTAAGTAACATTTCAGCAGCTAATTTAAGATCATCAACATCACCACCATAGATACTAGCAATTCTATCTTGGTCATGATTGTATAAGAATGGTGCATCAATTGCCTCAGAATCGATTGATTCTAACGTTTCAAGCATAGATAGCATATCTTCTACGTAATCGCCGTTAGACCCACGATTTATCGAATATGATATTTCTTGTGATGTTTCAAAGTTCATCGCAGAGTCCATACTCGCAACAAACTTACTAAATACATTGAAACTATCCCATATCTCACCAACGATATATACATCAGGATATTCTAGTTCTATGTTAAATTCAAAGAACGCTAATTTATTGATTGAGCTTTCAATCGGGATTGTTGGTGGAGATACTTCTCCATAATCCTCTAAATGAATCGCTGCATCTAATCTAAATCCATCCACACCTTTATCCATCCAGAATAAAGCAATGTCTAACATTTCTTGTTGTACTGCTGGGTTACTCCAGTTTAAATCAGGCATTCCACCACCAAAGGCTCCAGCGTAATAATACCCACCACCAAGAGTATGCAAGAAACTATGGTTCATCGTATATCGATCATCATTACTTGTTATCTTAC
>NZ_CEXEES010000090.1:0-4037 GCF_982632705.1 Candidatus Izemoplasma sp.
ATACTGATGTTACTCCTGAGGAATTAAAAGAAATGCTTAAGGAGAAAGACAAATATCAGTTTGTGGATGTACGTACGAAACAAGAGTATAAACATGGACATGTGAAGGGGTTTAACAAGAATATTGATTACTACAAGTTTTTACGTAATCAAACGATGTTAGACAGAATTGATCATGAGAAACCAGTTGTAATTATGTGTCAAACAGGATCAAGAAGTGCTGGTGCTTGTCATATGCTTGCTAAAAGAGGACATAAAGAGGTTTATAATTTCAGAAAAGGTATTAGAATCTGGAATGGGACTATAACTAAAAAATAAAACTCACAGATGTGAGTTTTTTTGTTATAATGAGTTTAGTATATTGAAATGAAGGTTTGGTGAGTAATATGTTAGATAGAATTATAAGATTATTATTAATAGCTATATCAATCTATTTTGTAGTTATAACAGGTATGTTTATTAAGTTTGATATAGAACATGAGATGTTGAATGGGATCTATGTAACACTATTTTTGGTTGTGTTTACAATATGTATCATATTACTTAATTTCATTTATAATAAGAATTACTCAAAGTATTTTATATTTCCAGTATGGATTAGCACAGTACTTGGTGTAACGACGTTTTATCAAGTATTCATTAAATACTCAATGACAGAACTTAGTAATGAAGTTCTATACGGATTTGATTATTATATATATCATACGTTCTTCAGAGCATATGAGTTCCAAACATTCCAAACTCCATATGCAATATCGTATTTAATCTTTGTAGGTTTACTATTGATTGGGTCTATAATTGCAAGTAAAGTAATCAAAGAAAAAATAATATAAAAACTATTTTGTATTCGAACTAATATCTTGTATACTAATAATAGAAAATATTACTAGGAGGAAATTATGTTTGTAGTGAATGGTAAAGGTTCTTTGGTACGTTTAGTCGCAGGATTTTTTGTATTAGGAAGTGTTTTATTAGAGTATTTCAATATTTTAAATGGTGCGATCTATTTCACAATGTTTGTTGGTGCTATGTTAATGATTAGTGCACTTACAGGTTTTTGTCCAATGGAGTTAATATTAAAAGCATTAAAAGTTGAAGAAAAGAAAGTTCAATAAGAAGATAGGAAACTATCTTTTTATTTTATCAAAATCTTTACAAGTATATATACATATGTTAATATTACTGTAAATACAGCGAATTAGAGGAGTAAATGACATAATTCTTATAGAGAGCAAGTGGTTGGTGAAAACTTGTAGAATGAGTTATTGAAGGTAGCTAAGGAGTAGCTATAATGAATGGAGTAGTTATAGACGTAATCCCCGCGTTATGGGTTCGAGTGCCGAGAAATCGGAACATAGGTGGTACCACGGATTATTATAGTTCGTCCTTATTTTAGGACGGGCTTTTTTTATTATAGGAGGTTATTGTATGAAAACATCTAAAAAAGTATACAGAGCTATTGCAACACTAATACCTGTAGTTGGATTTTTAGTCATCCCGCTATCGTTTAGTAATGGAAATGATTTATTCGGATATATCTATATTGTAGTCGCAGTCTTCTGTGTTGCGTATTTATGGTTTGATGATCCATTTGAAGGTAAATAATTAAGTGAAAATAGAAAGAGCATATATAGGAGGAAACAAAATGAAAGAATTAGAGAAAAAGTATAATCATTTAGAAGTAGAAAAAAACAAATACGACTTCTGGCTAGAAGGCGGATATTTTAAGAGCGGTGACAAAACAAAAGAACCGTTTAGTATCGTGATTCCTCCACCAAATGTCACAGGTAAGTTACACCTAGGACATGCATGGGACAACACCTTACAAGATTTAATCATTAGACGTAAAAGAATGCAGGGATACGATGCTTTATACCTACCAGGTATGGATCATGCTGGTATTGCTACTCAAGCTAAAGTAGATGCGCGTTTACGTGAAGAAGGTACAAACAGATATGAAATAGGTAGAGAGAAGTTCCTAGAAAGAGCGTGGGAGTGGAAAGCTGAATATTCAGATCACATTAGAGAACAATGGTCTGCCCTTGGTATAAGTGTAGATTATGATAAAGAACGTTTCACATTAGATCAAGGATTAAATGACGCGGTAAATCATGTATTTATCAAATTATTTGAAAAAGGTCTAATCTATAGAGGAGAACGTATTATAAACTGGGATTGCCAAGCAAAAACAGCGTTGTCTAATATTGAAGTAGAACACAAAGAACTAGAAGGAGCATTCTATTTCTTTAAATATATGTTAGAAGATGGATCTGGATTCTTAGAAATCGCTACAACTCGTCCTGAAACAATGTACGCAGATACTGCGTTAATGGTCCATCCAGAAGATGATCGTTTCAAAGACTTCGTTGGTAAAAAAGCATTTATCCCAGGAACTGACAGACTAATCCCAATCATTGAAGATGATTATGTGGATAGAGAATTTGGGACAGGGTGCGTTAAAGTAACGCCAGCACATGATCCAAATGACTTTGAAGTTGGTAAAAGACATGGTCTTGATATGCCTTTATGTATGGAAGAAGACGGGTCTATGAACAGTATGGCTCATAAATACGAAGGTATGGATCGTTTCGCATGTAGAAAACAATGTGTCGCAGATTTAAAGGAATCAGGATTATGTACAAAAGTAGAGAAACTGATTCATAATGTAGGACACAGTGAACGTACAGGTGTCATTGTTGAACCAAGACTTAGTAAACAATGGTTCGTAAACATGGAACCACTAACGACAAACGCAACTAATGATTCAAAAGTAGAATTTACACCTTCACGTTTCGAAAAAACATTCCTACGTTGGATGGATGGAACATATGATTGGTGTATTAGTAGACAATTGTGGTGGGGACATAGAATTCCTGCATGGTATAAAGGTGAAGAAGTTAAAGTTCAAATCGAAAATCCTGGTGAAGGATGGAAACAAGACGAAGACGTACTAGATACATGGTTTAGTTCTGCGTTATGGCCATTTAGTACTCTAGGTTGGCCAAACGAAACCGAAGACTTCAAACGCTACTATCCAAACTCAGTAATGGTTACTGGATACGACATCATCTTCTTCTGGGTAGCTCGTATGATATTCCAAGGATTAGAATTCACAGATGAATCACCATTTGAAAAATGCTTGATTCACGGTTTAATCCGTGATCAAGATGGTCGTAAGATGTCTAAGTCTTTAGGTAATGGTGTTGATCCACTTGAAATCAAAGAAAAATACGGAATTGATACTCTGCGTTACTTCCTAACGACAAATAGTGCTCCAGGTATGGATTTACGTTTCGAAATTGAAAAAGTAGAATCATCATGGAACTTTATTAATAAACTATGGAACATCTCTAGATTCACACTAATGAATCTAGGAGAATTCACAATAGAAGATATCGAGATAGATACAGATGAATTATCATTAGTAGATAAATGGATATTAGCAAAACTACACAATACTATTAAAGATATGGATTATAACTACGAGAAATTCGAATTCGGTGAAGCAGCACGTAGTATTCACCACTTCTCATGGGAAGACTTCGCAGCTTGGTACGTTGAAATTGCTAAGTTATCTTTAAACAGTGATAATGAATCAGACATTCAAAGAACAAAAAGTATTCTAAGTTACGTACTGTTAGATATCATGAAACTATTACATCCGTTCATGCCGTTTGTAACAGAAGAAATATACCAACAAATCCCTCATTTAGAAGAGAGTATAATGATTTCTTCTTGGCCTGAAGCAATTCTTGAATTTGACAACGAAAAAGCAATAAAAGATTTCGAAATCATTCAAGAACTAATCAAATCAGTTAGAAACGTTCGTGCTGAATATAACGTTGCACCAAGCAAACAAATAGATGTTATCATAAAACCTGCATCTAAAGAGATACAAGAACTACTAGAAAGCAACATGGAGATACTAAATAAGTTTGTAAACCCTGAAATCTTTACGATTTCGCTGAATCCTGAACTTGGAAAAGACGTAGTTTCAGTAGTACAAACAGATTTAGAAATTTACTTGCCACTAGGTAG
>NZ_CEXEES010000091.1:0-3922 GCF_982632705.1 Candidatus Izemoplasma sp.
AAAAAAAGTCCAGAAATGGACTTTTTACTTTTATAGGCATTTTACAGCATTCTGTTTTCTATACGAAAACAAGGTAGAATCTATGTTTATTCAAAATATGTAATTAACAGTAAAACATGTGATAGTAACCCTATTAAGTTGATCCAGACAACCACTCTTTTTTCAAACTTGGTGCCTAGTAGTTGCATTACAGTCCCGAGTACCCAAAATAGAACTAGGATTGAGATTATAACTAGAAAAACAATAGTTGATCTAGAACTAGGAATGAGCATAGTACTAAGAATATATATAAACATAATTGCAATAATCAAGATACTAGCTTTTGATTGTTTTTGTTGATCAGTATAACTCCTACTTCTACCACCATTAACTAATGTATACGAAATCTTCTTATTGAGCACTAATACGTGAACAAGAAAACTAGCTATATAAAAGAAAAAGGCTAAACTATATGTAATTTGAACTGGAATCATTTTTAATCATCTCCTATAAGTTCTTGTGGTTTAGGTTTAATTCTTTTCTAATTATCAACGACTACTTCCATTTATAGTATATCATACCTTCTCAATGCGTATAGATACTCATTTATCTTGTTGCTGATATAATGAAGTATAGGAGGTATTGTATGAATGTAGAGAGACTGGAATCAATTTTAAAGAAGTATACTATTATAGCACCGATATTCTGTGGGATTCTAATCGCATATTATTTTATATTTGGTAGAATCTTAGATATGTACCCGTATTTTATGGAACCATTGTTTTTCATTATGTTACTATTGTTTATTGGTAACATCGGATTAATCATATTTGAAATCAGTTATGGTACCTATAAAAAGGAGAAAAAGATTACACAACTAGGATTATTTGGTTTACTAAATCAGTTATTTATTGGATTCACATTATTAGTTACTTTCGCTGTTGGACTTACCAATATATATTAAAAAAAGTCCAGAAATGGACTTTTTACTTTTTATGCTACTTTAAATTGTGACGATTTACAAATCATACTTCTATTCTAGAAAATTATGTTAAAAACAATTCCTGCTAAACCAAGTAAAATCCAAAAAATAGAAAAAGACCACTTTATGATTGCTGCTGCTTTAGTACCATATTTATCTTCTAAATCTATTTTAGTACCACGAGTACGCCCACCAGCACGTATTTCATAGTCATAATTTACAATCATATCATATATCATTTTACCTCCATAAGCGAAGCAAAACAAGACTCCTATAGTAATAGCAAGCAATTCCATATTAACAACTCCTTCATATGTATTTTATCCTAATTTATATGTTTATTTTCCAATTATAACATTCACAACAATTGATACAATTAATGGAACAATTAAAACTGCAAAGTCAAGAACTGTTGCGTATAACCTAAGTGTTCTGTGTGCTACAGTCTCTAGCATTATAACATACTCAAAAAGGTCATTGCTCAGAAAAAAAAGAATAACTAAACCATAAATGGCTTAACTATTTTTTTTACATAGTATTTCAAAGTAGATTAGAATCCCTGATAGAAGTCTGGAAGATTCCTAAGGATTTAAAACCTAATAAATAGGAAGGCAATTCCACAAATAAGAGCAATTATTCCTCTCATTTTCATTAACCCTGTTGCGGTATCAGAGTACTCTCGTTCTCCTTTACGTCTGTAATTGTCCTCATGTCTCAATGCAGCATCTGTATCAAGAAGTGTCCATACTCCAATACCGATACAAACTATTGCCAATAAAAAATTCATCCAATCATCTCCTTCTTCCATATTATATCATAAACCAATGTACTATAGGATGTCACTCTAGGTAAATAAAAACAACCAAACTCTTAAAGGGATTGATTGTTATGCTTTCAAATGGCATTCCGGGAGGGATTTGAACCCACGACCGATGGATTAGAAAGTCTTTTACTATATAACACTATATCTTGTAGAACGACCTACACCTACTTTTTCAATCATATTCTTCTTTAATAAGCTACTTAGCTGTCTTTCAATTGTAATCTGCGATATATCTGTCAGAACATCAACTAATTCTTTTTTTGATATAGGAGTAATAGACTCGGATATATACTTATATACTCTTTCCTCATTTGATACTTTTTCTTCTCTAACTATAATGTACCTTTCTTCCAATAATCTATATGCGTGTACCACAACTCCTAAATAATACTTGATAAATGAAGAACAATCGTTATCTTGTTCATGCCAGCCAATATTACTTAATTGCAGTGTATCATAATATGTGTCTTTTGTATTCTCAATGATCTTCTCGATACTAATGTACTTCCCCACATAGTAACCTGATTTATATAAAAGAAGTAACGTAAGTAATCTTGACATACGTCCATTTCCATCATTAAACGGATGTATACATAAAAAATCAAAGATGAATATCGGAATAACGAAAAGTGGGTCGATTATGTTTTGATTTATTATATAGTCATACTCAGCACATAACTGATTTACGTACTCTTCTACTAAATAGGATTTAACAGGAATAAATCTAACAGTTCTATTTCCAAATCGATCTCTTTCTTCAATGATGTTATCAGAGTTTTTGTATTTCCCACCAAATGATTGTCCTGAGAACTGATACAAAATTTTATGTAGTTGCAATATGATGTTTGGTGATACATCCATGTGAGCATAACTAGTATGAATGAGTTCTAACGCACTTCTGTATCCTGCTATTTCTGATTCATCTCTATTCAATGGAGTTGCTTTGGATAACACAATTTCTTTAAGTCTCTTATCCGTTGTGAAAATACCTTCTATTTTATTTGATGCTTCAACACTTTGCACTTTAGCCATCTTAATCAATTTGTTTAAGACATCTGGATGTGATATCGAAAATAATTCACTCTTCCCTTTGTTCTCATAAATTTTTGTAATGATATTTATAACATCATTCCCAAAATTTAAATTGAGATATTTACCATAATCCATTAATTTCTGCATCAAACCACCTTCTTTCTCCATCATTTTAACATACTTGATGCATATAATCAATGTATTGTCTAGTTTTATACATCATTATATATGATACGATGCATGAAATGCATAGAGTGATGTATATAAATAATCCGGCAGTCCATTACTAATTGGTGAAAAAAAGTTAAGCCTTTACTGGCTTAACTTTTGAATTATTAAATGGCATTCCGGGAGGGATTCGAACCCCCGACCGATGGCTTAGAAGGTAAATCGTCTAAGCTGAGGTAACATAATTCGCAATCTTTTTTATGTTATCAAGAGATAATTTTTCAAACCTTTTGTTTCTTAAATAATCATTAGTATTACCTTGATTAAGATTTAAGTCTGTGTATATTCTATAGTTACTTATATTCTTCTCATTTTTAGTTTGCATTATTATTTTGTGGTATAGATTCTTTTGGATAATATTTTTATTCACTACAAGATTCTTATAAGATGTATATAGTTGCTTCAGTTCGTCAAAACTGTCTAGTGATTCAACTTCTTGATCCAAATAATTTAGTTCAACACCATCATACTTCGATTTGTATTCCTCATATTTTTTATAAAGCCTTTGAAGTTAGTCTTTTTTTTGTAATAGTGTATCAGTAACATCATGATTAAAGAAAACATAAAAACTATAAACATTTAGAAGCCTTGTGTCTGACTTTACATACTTTTCATTTTTGAACAAGCTTAAAGATTGCTCAGGATTCATATCCTTAGCATAATCTCTTAAAAAACTCATAAATGTCTTTGTTTTCATATCTCTCACTCCTTAAAGAAATTTTTATATAGATCAACCATCTCCAAATATCTTCTATCAGTAATAGCCGATTCTTTTGCTTCGATAACAACCTGATCTAACAATACCTTACTATATTGATTACCATCTTTTATCTTTTTTAAGTCCTCCATATCTTTTTTTCTGTATGCATATAGCTTTG
>NZ_CEXEES010000092.1:0-3906 GCF_982632705.1 Candidatus Izemoplasma sp.
AGCCATTGCTTCAAGTACTGTATATAGTAAAGATTCCGGAGAAAGTTTTTTTATCAGTTTATCTGCTAATCCTCTATCATTAGTAATTTTTGACATTACTCTATTATGGTCACCATAAGTGTACTTGTGGTTATGAGTTGATTTTGCAAACTCTTCTTTAACATGTGTAAATAGACATTTTAGGTTATGAGTCTTTTTCATATTTGTTGCTCTTAGTCCATATATTGTTTTATCTTTATCTATTAATTCTAATTGTTTCATAGATCTAACATAGTTTTAAAATTCAGATAATTTTCTACCTTGGTATACAACATCATGTCTATCTAACTCTACATAGTAACCTTCTAAATCTGTAAGCTCACCTGTAAATGTTTTTGTTTCCCATTTATCAGATTTATTCCATCCGCCTGGAGTGTGATACTGTACTGTTATTTCAGTTGGTGCACCTTTTACTTTACTAGATGCTTTTCTTCTTACTTTGTCTAGGTCTGATACTTTGATAATTTCTGGGTTACCTAGTTTAGATTTTAGTGCTCTATATGTTTTGCTTGAAACAATAATATAAGGAGTTGTATATCTGCCATATTGACCATCATTCATATATTGTTTAACTCTAGCATCGACAGCTTTGTCATCTGGAGTAGCAAAGAAAAGTATATTTTTATCATTTACAGATAATGACCAATATCTATCATCACTTTTTGAGTGCCAATTTTTTTGAGCATTTTGATTTTGTTTTTGCCATTTACCAGAATATGTTCTATTGAAAAATCTCATTTCATCCATATAGATTTCTGGGATCTCTAATTGAGTGCTTGAAACATCTCTGTTATTCCAAAGGATTTTTCCTGATTCATCCATATATGATTTAATAGGAGAATGATGTCCTCCTAGTGTAGACATAACTTCTTGATATCTCATTCTAGCCGTCCATTCATTTTTAGAATCTTGAATAGCTTTTGAAACCATTGGAGGTAATTCTTCTATAATGTTTTGAGCATGTCTTAGGATATTATCAACTGTAGCTTCATCATAAGATAATGCCTCTCTTGAAGGAGCAATATTTACTTCACCGATATCTACTGTAAACATAATATTCATTTCTAACAACTGTTGAATAATATTACTTGCATTATTCAGTTTAGTACCCATATCTCTAGTATTGATAGGATAAGCAATTTGACCTTGAACAACTCTTGTTGAGCCATGTCTGCTTGTTGATACCATTTTCCAGTTAGCACCTTCATAGATATACTCTTCATTTGTTTGCCATTCAAAGTTTGAGTCACCTGTAATGGTTGGTTTAACTGTAAAGTATTTTAATTGGTCATTTACTTCTCTTGCAAATGTTTTGATATCTTCTTCTTTAATTGCTACTTCTATTTCAATACCAGACGGTTCATCAGATGCTTCTTCATGGAATTTAGCAATGCTTGGAATTTTTGATTCATCTAAGAACGAAGAGTAAATTGTTTTGATACCATCTTTGAAAGAAGTAACAGTAAAAGAGTCTGCTACACCAAAAGGAGATTTACTACCAAGACCTAAACATCCTACTACATCATTTGAGTTTGTTTTTGTTGATTCAAAGAATGTTGTATAAACATTTTGAATTTCATCTGGAGATAGTCCAGGTCCAAAGTCTCTGATTCTGAATGATGGTTCTAATGCGTTTGGAAGTTTGATAGTAAAAGGAATGTCTTTTTTATTTACCATAACATGTGCATCATATGCATTTGTTGATAACTCTCTTACCATTGAACCTAATGGATTAGAATATAAATTGCTTGATAAAATTTGGAATGCTTTTGCTGAGGCTTTAATTGTGAATGCGTTTACTGACTCCGCTCCACCTATTGTTACATCTTGTTTAGTGTTTTCTACTACCATAATAAATTTCCTTTTCTTTAAATATACTATATTATATCATAATCCTTCTGAGAAGTCAAGGTTTATGGTATAAATTTTGAAATTCTTTTTATGAAATTTCTCTCATAACTTTTAGGTAAGTATCTATATTAGTAGTCATTAACTCTTTTACACTTACTAACTTTTCACCTTGGTCAAGGTCGCTATCCGTAATAGTTGTTTCTTTTGCGAATGTTGCTATAGGTTCTACTAACTGATTGTCTGTTGTTACTCTTACTAAAATATCTAATGTTGCTCTTCCCATAATAATTCCCTTATGCTGTTGTGTTAAATTCTGAAACAGTTCTATATGTTTCACAGTCGTATTTGCCATTAACGATTTTCTTTGATAACAAAGAAGTCATAGTGCTTTCTTTCTGGTATGCTGTTAAGATAGTAGCATTTTCATTTTCTAGTTGTTCAATTTTCTCTGCCTGTAATCTAATAGTTTTTAGGTGTTGGTCATTTGATTGTTCATAACTAAACAGAGCGTCATCTTGTTCTTTGTATTTTAAAAGTTTTTCAATTTCTCCTGATTGTTTTTTCACTACTCCCATTAGTAATGGAGATTGATTTTTTTGAAGTTCCGCATTTTCCGCTTTCAATCTAGCAATCTCTTCAAGCAATTCATTATGCTCTAACTCTCTTGTTTCCCAATCTACTTTTGAAATCTTTACATAATTTGAACTAAACATTTTTTACACCTTTCCTTTATTATGGTTATATTATAACATAATTCTTATTGAATGTCAAGGGTTTTGAAAAAGAATTTAATCTATTTCAAAACCGTTTTCTTCTGCTATCATAAGAACTAGTGAATAAGATATACCCATTATCTCTGACACTTTATCAGCTGGTGTTCCTTGTATAGAACCTACTATAGTTTTATAGAATGATTCTGGTTTTAATCCATAAGGGTCTGATGACACTGCATCTTCTAACATTGTTTGAATTGAGGGTGAAATTAAATTGTAATCTTTCATTGTATCGCCTTTGTTTGATTGTAGGTATATTATATCATATTTTGAGTTGTTTGTCAATAGTAAAATTGGTGTATTGTGGAATTCTTTTGAATGTTGAAATAATGCCTGTAAAACCTATATAATAAAGGGTCTAAATAGCGGTGAAGGGGTCATAGCTTGGCTTGGTGGAATAGTAGTATATTTGCCCTATATTAGTAGGTTGAAAATATTGATACTCTATGGAGACTTTACTATAGAGTATCAAAGGTATTGAGGTGGGTTTTTTTAACTAAAGATTTCATCCCATTTGTGGTTTTGACAGTCTTTGATATATTCTGACTTCATTTCAATAATGTGATTAGTATCCCATCTGTCGTCAATGATATCAGGAGAGTGGGTAGTGATTACAAATTTTGTATATGGGAAATTTCTCATAAGGATTTGCAACACATATCTAGCAAGGTGTATATGTAATGATGCTTCCGGCATATCAAGGAAATAGTATTCAGTGCCCATTCCTTCATCTATTGCCATATATAACATTACGAATAATCTACTATACCCACTACCAGACATTTTAAAAATCTCTCTTAGGAGATCTGCATCTCCTCCTATTGGTCCAATCTGGTCTACTGTATGACCATTCTTTGCCTTTGTCCAATTGAATACATCATCTTTAAAATCCCCAGAGAATTCCATAAACATTTTTGCTACAAAGATAATGTCTTCGTCTGATGCTTGCTCCATTAGTATTGGTGCTAACTCTAATGAAGTCATTGCATCATAGAATGAATATGAATAGTTGTGAGACTCTGCCCACTCTGCCATTTTGTTTAGTAGTAATGTTTTACCAGAACCATTTGGACCTACTACAAATGTATAGTCTCCTTCTTGCCAAAGGACTTCATTTGATGGTAAAAATTCTGGTAGTTTGAATAAGATTGACATAGTATCCCTTTTTATTAATTAGTATATTATAACATATATAGGAATAAATGTCAAGTTAAAATACAAAGATATCTTGAGCTTCTTTTGA
>NZ_CEXEES010000093.1:0-3849 GCF_982632705.1 Candidatus Izemoplasma sp.
TGGTAGATGGAATCATGTCAAAAAGAAATTATCAGCGATTCACCTCTGGTGAAACCTCGATACCAAACTCTAAACTTAGTAGGCTTGTTGACAAAATGCTACTCGATTTTATAGAGGTTAATCAGTTTATTATGCGTACAGAGGATCATCAAAAACTCAAGTTTCGCGAGATGTTCGAGTTGTTTAGACAAATGAGATATAAGGAATGTCTGATTAAATTGAGTGGTATTGATAAGGACTTATTGGTTTCTGATTCTAGTAAGCAGATTTACAATTATATTGATACAGTTGTAGCTTTTGCATTAGATGACTCTTTAACCAGTGTGACTATTGATAAATTATCAAAATTGTTAGATTACCCTAACATATTAAATTATAGTACAATTAATAGTATTGAATTGAATGGATTGATACATCTTAATGGATTACTCAGTAATAATCAAGATTCCTCAATAACAGATTACTTATTCGAGATGCTATCCTCAAAAAAAAGCAATATCATAGGTTGGGAAGCGTATAAAGCACCAATTGCTTATGCCTCACTTGCAAGAGGATACTATCGATTATCGAATTATGAACGTTGTGTGGAAGCTTGTAATCTTGGTATTGAGACTTCAAGATTATCAGGAATCGGCTTTGCAACTCTAAATTTGTATTCCTATAAGGCACTGGCTTTCAATAGAATGCTAATGAGTGACGATGCTATCGATGCTGCAATAAAGGTCTATCTTCTTTTGAATGTCGAAGATAATCCAGCAAGGAAAGAGACATATATAAGAATACTTAACGAAAACCTAAATATAGACATTGAAGAATTTGTGCAAATAAAAAAAGGAACGTAATCATTCCTTTTTTTATTAGGGCGTATATTAATTAAACTTTAGTGAGAATTCCTTAATTAACCTTTGGGTTTTATGATGTGAATCTAAATTTATAACCCACCTGTTTGTTTCTATATCAAACATGTTTTCTTCGTACCATTCATCAAGTTTTTCAATCATAATGCGAATTGTGTCAACCTGTTCACATTGCATTGCTTGTTTTAATTTGTCAAGGTAACTCAATACATACGGATCACAAGAGTACTGTCTTATTGTACCTAACATTCCGTCATATTCTATTTCTAATTCTTGAATTCTTGTCATACATAATCCTCCTTATGAATATATTTAAGCAAACTAAAAGCTGCAAGAAACTGCACAGCTCCTTATCTAAAATATGTTATTTAAAATCTTATGAATCCTTTAAAAAACATACAATATCTAGTATAATTAATCTTGTGTTATCTGCTTTGGTAAAAACGCATCTGGTAAGTCATCATTTGATGCTTCTATCATATTACCTGTAGCTTGGAAACTAACGAACATCATTACTACTGCTAAAATCAATAACAATACTTTTTTCATATCTATCAACTCCTTGTATGTATTTTATAATATAAGGGAAATTTTACAAAGGTCATATATGACCCTATTTGAGGAGGTTAATTTATGGATTCTAATTCAATGGAGTTTGCTCTGTTCATTGACGGTATAAGACTTGAACGTGGTATATCTCGTGAAGACTTGATATATGACATTGTATCACTGTCTCAATACAAGAGATATCTGAGAGGAATAACAGCTATACCTAATAATATTGTTATAGAACTTGCCGATAAACTTAGATATAGTATCAATGATT
The DNA here is from genome assembly GCF_982632705.1 of Candidatus Izemoplasma sp. Taxonomy (NCBI): domain Bacteria; kingdom Bacillati; phylum Mycoplasmatota; class Mollicutes; order Candidatus Izemoplasmatales; family Candidatus Izemoplasmataceae; genus Candidatus Izemoplasma; species Candidatus Izemoplasma sp. The sequence continues at coordinate 1,684 of NZ_CEXEES010000093.1, forward strand.
TCTACTCGCTTTTTACAAGTAAACATAACAGTGAACTTTCAACCTTAATGGATATATATGATTTAATTCAGAACCATAAATTTGAAGATGCATTAACATCCTGTCAGAAAATGAAGGATGAGTTGATTGTAACAACATATAACAAACTCTTTTATGATTACTGTTTCTTATTTTCTCAATATAAGCTTGGAAAGATATCTGATGTACACATACTAAGTATCTTTTCAGATTTAGTAAATTACCCTGAATGTATGGATAATGAATCATTTAATATGATTGAAATGAATATTCTTATGCAGATTGTTACTATTTCATCACATATGGATAACTATGGTCCAGCAGAATTGTTCTATGCAATACTAACAAACCCTTCAATTATAATAAACTATTCTGGTAAAGCATCTGTACTTCCAATAATTTTCTATTATACCGCGAGGGTCTTTAGACAACAGAATAAATTAGAGGAAACTTTAAAACTAAGCGATGATGGAATTCAAATTGCTTTAAGCTATGAAACATCTAATGCTTTACCTCATTTATTCCTTATCAATGCATTAGCAAACAAAGAACTAGGTAACATTTCAGATGCTTATCAAAGTATCAAGAAATGTTTTCTTCAACTGATTGTGTTAAATAAACCTGAACAGACAAAGATATTCAAATCTGCATATGAGAACAACTTTGAAGTGTCTTTATCTGAGTTACTTAGCAATATTCCTGATTTACTGTAATAAAAAAGCGCATATTTGCGCTTTTTTATTGGGCACTGAAAATAAAGCAACATTTTCTAACCCCCAAGTAATTCTTCTTATCGTAAATTATATGATTCTAATTGCTTTTGAAGTTGACGCAGTGCTTCGATATGGTCTTCACCTTCTGTACTTATAAGAATGGTTGTTCCTCTTTTTACACCTAAACTTAATACTCCCATGATTGATTTCATATCAACGGTAATGCCATTATATGTAAGTAATATCTCACACTTGAATTGATTTGCAGTTTTAACTAACTCACTTGCTGGTCTAGCATGTAATCCTTGTTCATTTGCAACAATAAATTCTTTTTCCATTAAAACACTACCTTTCATTATTTGTAAACTATCTTTCTTAATTATTTTAACACATTATTGTTATTTTTTGAATATTTGTAAGGTATAATAGATTAGAGGGTGATATTATGGACAAAATTATTTTATTATTGAAGTATATTTTACTAGGATTGGTACAAGGTTTTACAGAACCCCTACCGATTTCATCAAGTGGACATTTGGTTCTTTTTGAGGAGTTTTTAAACATAAGTCTCGCTGATCTAAATTTTGAGATTTTTGTTAACGCTGGAAGTTTAATTGCGATTGTATTTTTTTACAGAAAGTTCCTAATGCAATTAATTATTAAGACATTTAAATTCGTTTTCAAAAAAGAGACCGAATATAAAAAAGACTTTATATATGTACTTTTACTTATATTAGGTGTTATACCTGCTGGTATCGTTGGGTTCTTCTTTAAAAGTTATATCGAAACAACTTTAAAAAGTGTTGTTGTTGTTGGATTTACATTACTAATCACATCAATTGCTCTTAATCTTGTTGCAAAGAAAGTTGAATCAGAAGATGCAAAAGAGGATATCGATGTAAAAGACGCTACTACAATTGGATTATTTCAAATGGTTGCACTAATCCCTGGTATATCAAGATCAGGAGCTACAATGGTTGGTGGGCTTTCAAGAAACGTGAAATTTGAAGAGACAATGCGTTTTAGTTTTCTGTTGTATATTCCGATAAGTTTAGCCGCTTTAATTCTTGGAATCATTGAGTTTAATACTCGAACTGCATATGTACCTGGTTACATTGCCGGTTTTATTGTTAGTATGATTAGTACTTATGTTGCAATTAAGGTCTTGTTTAAAGTTGTAAAACAAGGTAACTTAAAGTATTTCAGTATTTACTGTATGGTAGTAGGGATACTAGTATTAGTTGCTAACTTTGTTGGAGGTGTTGTTTAATGAAAATTGTTGTTGCAAAAACACAGCGTGAAATACTTGATAATTCGTACGTAAGAGGTAAGGTGTTTATTGTAGAACAGAACATTGACTGGGAAATTGAATTTGATAATTTAGATCCAGAATGTGCATTGTTTACCGCATACATTGATGATGTAGCTTGTGGAG
>NZ_CEXEES010000094.1:0-3713 GCF_982632705.1 Candidatus Izemoplasma sp.
TGTTTTGTGAAGAAGCTAATTGATGGGGCTAATAAGATAGTCTTATCAAATCCCTGCATCATATTTAGCGCTAACGCCCCACCAATACTGAATCCAAGTAGATATATTTCTTCATAATTATGTGATTTAGTAAATTCAATGATTAATCTAGCTTGCTCTTTTAAGCTAGGTAACGTCATATCACTAAATAAACCATCTGATTCACCACTCCCTAGATAATCAAAGCGTACTGAATCAATAGTTAATTCCTCTAATCGATCAGATAGTTTTCTGAATAGATATCCAACTTCTGTTTTATTACCAGTGAACCCATGAAACATTATTAAACATTGCTTACTGTTTGTTTGATGGTGGTACCCTCTTAAGGTTAAACCGTTTAAATATAGTTCTTTATAGGTTTTCATTAAAACCTTTTGAATACCATTGTTCCTGGTATTAAATTCTCATTAAACATTTTAATGATTGCTTCAATGTTTGGTTCACCAACAAACTCTTTGTTTACTAGAAATGCGTTTTGTCTGTCTAAATAGATATAGATGTATTTAGATGTTACATATACTTTATGTACTCTGTTGTATTCTAATGTTAAATCACCTTTTGGTGAGCTAATTCCGATTCCTTCTTCATTGTAAGTAAATGTAGTTACATCAAATTCTAAGTTTTGCTTTTTAAACATTCTATTTACACCATAACGAACCATTAAATAGTTCACTATAGGGAATAGTATTAAATATGCGATTAGTATTCCAGTAAACTCATCAATACTTTCAAAACTGAATATTACCATTCCGATAGCCAGTATTGGCATAAAGAAATTTAAGAATATTGCATATTTTGTTCTAAACAATCTATGCCATATAGAATGTTGCATAAAGTCTTCTTTTGTTCTTTGGTATGTGTATTTTACTTCGTTCATGTTATTCTCCTTCTTTATCTAGGTCTTTACCTAAATAGCTGTTTTTACCCATTGATTTTATTTTATATAACTGATTATCTGCTTCTTGAAGTGGATAATCAATTTCTATATCTTGTTTCGGTGTTATTGATACATATCCAATACTAACAGAAAGGAATTGATTCTTATTCTTGAAATGCACAATCCTAAGATCTCTAACTGCTTTATTGATTCGATCACTAAGGATGCGACCAGCTTCAAAGTCACTATTTGGTAGAACTGCTAAAAATTCTTCTCCGCCGTACCTACCTACAAAGTCAAGTGGTCTTCTACATTCTTTTTTTATCGCAGTAGCGACTCTGGTTAATATACTATCACCGTGTAAATGTCCAAATGTATCATTGAACCCTTTGAAATCATCAATGTCTATCATAAGCATTACAAGTGTTTGTTGTTCACGTTTACTGTATCTAAAGGTTTTATCTAAATTCTCAAATAAATAGAATCTGTTTGGGATTTGAGTTAAATCATCAATTCTAACAAGTTTGTGAAGCTTTTCATTTTGCTCTTCTAGTGTTTGAAGTGATTCTTTGAACGGTTTTGTAATACCATATGTTATAAGTAATTGAAATAAACTAAGTACAGCTAATAATTTAAATGTATACATTAATATATTTGTAATATCCGTACCAAATAAACTGAAAATTAGTGTTAAAAGCAAAGAAACATTGAGAACAATAAGATAATGGAAAGACTTGGAATGTTCTTTTCTGTTTATGAGTATTGATATTATGTTAACAAGTGTTAATAACAGTCCCGTACTTATAAATATAAGTTTTAATGTTTCTTGAGATGATGGCTTGATTGAGTTAGGAAATATATTAATACCTGTGAATAAGTATGCAATAATGATAATTACGATACTTTCTATGAATAATAGTTTTACAACGTTAATTTCCTTGTCTTGTTTGATAATAAATAGTCCTACAAACATGATGATTGATAAGTAGAGGATACTTAGTAAATGATATTGCTCAGAGGTTGGGAATATCGATGTTGCATTTGGATTAGTATTAACGATTTGGAATATGTTCAGTACAACAAACAAAAAGAAACTGGATCCAATAAACACTACTAATTGTTTATTAAATATGTCTTTTGTGTGATAGGTAATGATTCCAATAGTAAACGACAACATGATTATTAATAACTCTGTTAGTAAATGATAAACGTCGTTTTTGATACTAAAATATAGAACGATTGCTATTAATGTAACAATCGATGATACTAACATTTTTTTTGTATTCATATAAACCTCCGGTGTTGCGTTTTTATTATAACATAAATTGACATAGTTTATAAACAAACTGATTAATTAAAAAGGGACAATTATGTCCCTTTTATATTTTTGAATAATCTTTGATGATTTGCTCGTATAAATCATTCATTTCCTTGTTAATTGATTGCAATTCTTTTGTGTTTTTATAATGATCAATCGCTTTTGATACAACATCTTCGTAATTTGTTGTAGATTTATAATCTGGCGCGATTGATTTAATCTTTTTGTTATCAAATATTACTGAGTAGTGCTTATCTCCATAGAATTCACCTGTTTTATGTGGCATGTATCTCAGTATGAAATCCGTTGGGATATGAACTGGGTTTGGTTTTACTCCTAACGCATCACAAGTGATGTTGTAAAGTTGTTCCCATGTGTATACTTTGTCACTTGTAATATGGTAATCTTCACCATATGTTTTTGGATTTCCCAACACTTTGATAAATGCTTTGGCGAAATCTGTATTATGTGTGATTGTCCATAAGCTTGTTCCATCTCCTGGAATGATGTATGGTAATCCCTTCATAATTCTATCTAGAAGTGTGTATTCACTACCCCATTCTTTTACTGTTAACATTAACTGTTTATCATCATAGGTATGTGATGGTCTTATGATTGTTACATTGAAATCATCAGTCTGTTGAGATTTTATATACTCTTCACATTTGATTTTATTTCTACTATATTCCCAGAATGGGTTCTCTAAAGGTGTATTTTCTGTGATTGGATAATCCTGAACCGGTTTTTGATACGCTGACGCGGTACTGATAAAGATAAACTGTTTTGTGATACCTTTAAAAATACGTACATCTCGTTCTAAATTATCTACTCCAAAGGCAATCCAGTCAACGACACAATCAAATGATTTGTTTTCTAGTAATTTTTTCGCTTCTTCTTCATTGTAGATATCTCCTACAATTGTTTTAACACCTTTTGGTAGTAAGTGATTCTTTGTACCTCTATTAAATAACGTTAAATCTATGTTTTCTTTGATACATAAATCTGTAACTGCAGTACTAATAAGTCCAGTACCCCCGATAAATAATACTTTCATAGAATCCTCCTAAATGTATTGTTTTATAATACCCCATACGAAATCTTTGTTTTCATGTGTTTCGCTTGAATAAGCGATGAAGATATCTTTGTCATCCATATTTAATTTCTGTTTAATTGCTCTTTCGTGTCTAATTCTTTTTGTTTTAGGTACTTTGTCTAATTTAGTACCAACTACTAAAACAGGAATTTGATATGTTTTTAAGTATTCATACATTAAAATATCATCTTCTGTTGGGTCGTGTCTAAAATCTATAAGTAAAACAACCATTGCAAGTTGTTTTCTATATACTAAATATTCTTCAATCATTGCACCGAACGTTTCTCGTTCTTTTTTACTTACTCTTGCGTAACCATATCCTGGGACATCGACAAAGTAAAACTGATCATTAATGTTGAAGAAGTTTAATGTTTGTGTTTTCCCTG
>NZ_CEXEES010000095.1:0-3654 GCF_982632705.1 Candidatus Izemoplasma sp.
ATTTCGCAAAGAACTTCTAAATCCCAGTTCAAGGTATAAATGAATATATGTAAGAAAAAAGTCCAGAAGTGGACTTTTTTTTATTACTATATTTTTTTATCTATTTCTTTTTGTGTTTTTTGATGCTTTTGTAAAATCTAATAATTCTTGATGACGTTTCGTTTCAAATGTATATTGCATTGTTGTATTAAACATATTAACTCCTCCTTGGGTTTGGGATATCTATTGGTTTGGTCTAGTATATTATTTTCTGTTTTTTTTGCTTTGGCCTTTAGTAGCTCTTGTAAATTCTACTAATTCTTGATGGCGCTTAGTTTCTTGTAAAAATTGATTATTTAAGTTAAACATAATGTCGCCTCCTTTTATATATTCTTTATTTCTTATTTTTTGATTAATTTTATTAAGTTGTTGTTTAATATTTCTTAACTACACCTTAATAATATACTATGTTTTTACATATGTCAACACTTTTGTTAATAAAATTAATAAAAGTTTTAATAATGTTAATATTATGCTTAATTTTATTAATTTTATACATCATTTGGGTTTTGATATAAATATAACGAGGATGATGGTTAGCTACCTTAAGACAACTGATTACTATCCTTATATATAGGTTGAATAGAGAACATTAAAAAAAAGACCTATTGAAGGTCTCTTTTTTAGTTATAATTATATTCTCTATATTTAGCGATGTTTCGATATCTATGTTCTGTATATTCATTTACTAAATCTCTTACAAGTTCTTTGACAGGTATTATTTTATCTGTTTTATACGCATTACTACCAGCAAAGGCAAATCCATTTCTCATTTTACCTTTTTTTGCATTTATTAATGCTAAGGTAATACAGTAAGGTGCTTGTTCTTTCTTGCAAGTAATAATACAGTCATAAGGACATTTAAATGGATGTTTAAGACCTTTTTCTACATCATCAAGGTAATTGTTGCTTATTGCACGTCCCGGTAATCCTACGGGGCTCTTGATGATTGTTATATCATCTTTCGTTGCATTTAGATATGATTGTTTGAAATCATCACTTGCATCACATTCGTCTGTAGTAACAAATCTAGTTGCCATTTGAACAGCAGATGCTCCATTGTTTAAGAAATAGTGTATATCTGATCCGTTATATATTCCTCCACCTGCAATGACAGGTATTTTAACACCTTGTTCTTGTTCAAAAGGAAGAAGTGATTCAAGAACTTCAGGTAATAGTTTTTTTAATTGAAAATTAGGATCATCTAATTGTTCTACTTTAAATCCCAAATGTCCACCTGCTTGAGGACCTTCTAATACAAAAGCGTCAGGAATATAGTTGTATTTCCTTATCCAGTTTTTAGTTATAATCTTTGCAGCACGTCCAGAAGATATAATTGGAACTAATTTAGTTTTGGTATTTTCATTGACAAACTCAGGTAAATTAAGTGGTAATCCAGCTCCAGCAAAAATATAATCGATACCTTCTTCAATAGAAGCTTGTACTAATTCACCGAAATTAGATAAAGCAACCATAATATTTACTCCAAGCAGACCATCAGTCATCGCTCTTGCTTTTTTAATTTCTATTCGTAACCCATGAACATTGTTATAATTGAAATCCTGTGTTTTCCATTCAAACATTCCAACACCAGCTGCTGAAATGACACCAATACCACCTTCATTGGCAACTGCGGCAGCAAGTCCAGCAAGTGATATTCCAATTCCCATTCCACCTTGTACAATAGGTAATCTAGCTGTTTTATCTCCAACAATAAACTTTTTCATACCTGTTCTTTTCATGTTATTCCTTCTTTCATTTAATAGAATAATTATGTATGTAATCGTTATTCAACATTACTATGTGTGACATAGTAATGCCCTCAATATTAATTACTATACCACGCATAGTAATTAAAATCAATCTCAAATATCCTTTTTATATATAATTTATAATTTTGCATGAATGACTATAAAAAGAGTAGTTCCAAGTATGATTATATTATTGTATATGATAGTATGCTGCTCAGAAGAAGTAGATAACAATAAATATATGTGTAGGTACAATCAGTAAATAAGAGTATAATTAGATATGATCAAGATTTAGAATTTGTTTCTAAGATCATGGAGAGAGGCTTAACGTGAAAAATCCTGAATGCAAAGTGTACCAATATAGTGACTTAGTTGATAAGGACTATATCGAACTACGATTAGGAAAGAAAAGAAAAAAAGGATTCAAAGAATCATCAATCTTCTTTAGAACATATGTCTTCTCTTTGTTTCATGAAATTATATGGGATAAATATCGAGAGTTTCAACCAGGAAGTACGAATGTGATGTCTAAGAGAGAATGGTTACGTGTATTTGAAGATATAGAAGAATATAAGACTGCGATCAAATCTTCAAAAAATGAGTTAGAACTTAAAAAAGCAATGATTATTAGAGGTGATGCTGATTTTTGTTATGACAATGAGTTTAATTTGTATCGTGATAACATATTACTTGTTCTAACAACATTACATGATTGGGTTGTTTCTAGTTTAGAAGAAGAGGACAATGTTACGATTTGTGTGTAATCAATAATTTAAGACCAATCTTGGTCTTTTTTTGATATAATAGAGTGAAGGGGTTGTTAGTATGAAAAAGGTTGTACTCTTAATAAATTTATTCCTAATTATATTTTTATCATCTTGTGGTGATGGTTCTACATTCGAAGAGGATATTAGTAGTAACTTATATTCTGATTTATATGGCCTAAAAAATAAGTATGTTGAAATCAATCCATTTCTAGCTCACTTGTATTTATAATAATAAAAAGGCATCCAATAATTGGATGCCTTTTCAAATATTATGTAGTATTATGCAGGTAAATATCCATTTACTACATCTGGGAAAAATGTAGTAACTACAACGAATGCTAGTAATAAGAAGAAGATAAATGCAACTAGTTTCTTACCAGCAACAAATTCCATTCCTACTAATCCAGCTAATGCATAGATTAAGTATTGTTGTGCAACATTGAAGTAACCAAGAATGTCATCCATTCCTGTAAATGAAAAGTCAAATAATGCAGCTGCGTTTTTTAAAGCATATAACACGATAATTGCGAATCCTAAAAGTGATGCCAACGTTCTGTATAATTGTTTCATAATTTCCTCCTTGAGTTTAATACCTATATTATAGTAAATTATCATGAAACTTTCAAGAAAGATAAGTGGGAAATCTAATATTTAGGCCTTAATTTACTTGTTGATGTTGATGAATTCTTGAATAACGCATTTTCTTGTAGTAAAATATAATTAATTTAAAAATAAGGGGGATTAATTATGATTCAAAACGTTGAAAACTGGGATATGTTTTTAAGTACCCAAAAAAACTTTGTTAATTCAGTAAGAGAATTATATGAGTTTGAAGTTTTAAAAGACAATGACTTTTTTGTAGAGGGAATTACAAACTTTGAAGAAATGTCTGAGTTATGGATTTCTTCAATAGGAAATATTCTTGCAAAGAAATTGTTTCAAGCTTTTGCTAAAAAGAAGGTAATTCAAAAGGGAATTGACAAGTTTTACACTTGGTGCATCGCAGATGTTATTACATATGACAAATTGTATAAAAATTCTCCTGGATTTAAATTCTTCATTGATGAAATACCCGAAAGAATAATGGTTATTTTTGC
>NZ_CEXEES010000096.1:0-3415 GCF_982632705.1 Candidatus Izemoplasma sp.
GTAGTGCGTATACAAAAAGTGATTTAGCAAGTAATTATCATCGTAAAAACATGTTGCAACTCGCAACAAGTGAATTCAAGAATGTTAGGGTAAGTGAATTGGAAATGAATGATTCTGATTTTCTTGGGACATATCAATCTTTAATTCGTTTTAGTGATAGTGAAAATGTTGACATTGGTTTTGTTGTTGGTGCAGATAACTTAATCGGAATGGAACATTGGATAAATGTTGAAGGAATTCTAAGTGAGTTTAAGATTATCGTTCTTGCTAGAAATGGGCTAGATATTGAATCATTGATTAAAGACAACGCAGTATTAAACAGATACTACTCCAATTTTGTAATTTGTGATGACTTTGATGTTAAAATCAGTAGTACTGATTTTAGAAAGTCACTTGATCAAACACAAGTTCCAGATTCTGTATTTAAATACATCAAAGAGAACGAACTATATGAGATATAAACAATACAAACATAAGTTCTTGTATAGTTTTATATATGTATGGACATTTGTTTTTGAAATAGGATTGATAGTAGCTGCCTATTTTTCTACAAGATATTACATGATATTTATTCCAATAGTGTTTATAATATTTTTAATCAATATCTATGCATATATTAGACAATTGCAATCCTCATATGTTATAACTGATGATGGACTAGAAAAATGGCGTAAAGAAACGGCTGTTAGCCAGTTTCCATTCGTCGATGTTGTCAGTATAAGAGAAACAAAAATGTATTATGAAATAACAGTAAGGTTCAGCAATAAAGTTAGAACACAATACCTAACAAAATTACTAACAGAGTTCGATGATATGAAGCAAAAATTTGAGCAACGACTAAAAGACCAAAATAAAGAAGTGTTATTCTTTTAGAAGCGAGGTGCATTATGGTACATAACGGATTTATCAAAGTCGCAACTGTGACTCCAAAACTTAAAGTAGGAAATCCAAAATACAATGTAAATGAAATGCTTTTATTGTTAAAGGATATAAAAAGCAGTATAACAGTATTCCCTGAACTTGGAATAAGTGCATATACTTGTAATGATTTATTCTTTCAAGAAAGTTTGTTAAACAATGTTAAAGAGAATATGGCTGTTCTTCTTAAGAACAATCCATATGATGGAATCCTTATTGTTGGACTACCACTTGAAATAGAAGGTGTTTTATATAACACTGCTTTTGTGATTCAGAAAGATAAGATCTTAGGTGTTGTACCAAAATACTACCTTCCTAATACAGGCGAATTTTATGAGAAAAGATGGTTCCAATCAGGGTTTGATATTGTAAGTAAAGTAAAAGAGATTACTTACTTAGATCAAACAGTACCGTTTGGAAATCTTGTATTTAAAGATAATAAAGATATCTCATTTGGAATCGAGATATGTGAAGATATGTGGGCACCTATTAGCCCGGGGAACATTCTAGCAATCAATGGAGCTAGAATGATCATTAACTTAAGTGCTTCAAACGAAGTCCTTGGGAAACGTGAAATCAGAAGACGTTCAATATTAGAACACAGTAGAAGAAACGCAGGAGCGTATATATACTGTAGTGCTGGTGTAAATGAATCTACAAGTGAAACTGTGTTTAGTGGACATAATGTAATATGTCAAAACAGTGAACTCATTGTTGAAACAGAAAACTTTAATCAAGAGAGTGAAATTATTTATGGAGATATTGATCTTTCAAAAATTGATTTCTCTAGAAGAACAAATGCATCTTATAGAGATACACTACATAAATTTGATTATGAAGTACAAGAAGTATTCTTTACATTAAAAGAAAGTAATGATTTTGTATTCGAAAAAAAGTTTGATAGCACGCCGTTCGTACCAAAGGTAAATGTATTAGGCGATTTTGAAAAAATCGCTGCATTACAAGAAAATGCCTTATTGAAACGAATCAAGCACGTGCGTGCTAAAAGCTTAATCGTTGGTATAAGCGGAGGACTTGATTCTACACTTGCATTATTAATTGCGGTACGAGTATACGATAACTTAGGATTATCTAGGAAACAGATAATCGGTGTAACTATGCCTGGACTACATACATCAAAACGTACAAAAAAGAATGCATTAGATATGATGAATAATCTTGGTGTTACTGTATTAGATATCGATATCAATAAACATGTTCGAGATCATTTTGAATTGATTGGACATGATGGTAAGACAGAAGATATTACATATGAAAACACACAAGCAAGAGCTAGAACAATGATTTTAATGAATCTAGCGAATAAACATAATGGACTTGTCCTAGGGACAGGAGATTTGAGTGAACTGGTACTTGGATGGTGTACGTACAACGGAGACCAAATGAGTATGTATGGTGTCAACGCTGGAATCCCTAAAACATTGGTAAGTTTTATGATTTACAATTATGCGTTAAACAAATTTGATGATGATGTGAAGGACACATTACTAGATATTATCGATACACCGATAACTCCAGAACTGGCATCTAGTCAAAAAACAGAAGATACAATTGGAAAATATGAAATCAACGATTTCATTATTCACCGTGTTCTTAGATATGGTGATGATCAAGATAGAATTAAATGGCTAATTGGAATAGTGTTTGAAATGGATGAGGAAACAAGTAATCGTTATAGTACTAATTTCTTCAGACGTTTTTACTCACAGCAATTCAAGAGAACTGCGTTACCAGATAGCCCAAAAATATTAGATATAAGTATCAGTCCACGTGGTGATTTAAGATTACCAAGTGACATAGATATATTTTAGGATGATTATATGAAAACAGTAGTAGTAGGACTTAGTGGAGGGGTCGATAGTAGTGTCGCTTGCGCATTATTAAAAGAGCAAGGATACAACGTTATAGGCCTTTTTATGAGAAATTGGGACAGTACAACAAACAATGATGTACTAGGAAACCCAGATGTAGACAATGAGATTTGTCCACAAGAAGAAGATTATTTAGACGCGGAATTGGTAGCTAAGAAATTAGATATCCCGCTTTATCGTGTCGATTTTATAAAAGAGTATTGGGATAATGTATTCACATACTTTTTAGATGAGTATAAAAAAGGGAGAACACCAAATCCGGATATCCTTTGTAATAAATACATTAAATTTGATGCGTTTATAGAACATGCACAGAAATTTAATCCAGATTATATCGCTATGGGACACTACGCAAGAGTAGAACATGGTGAACATCACAAAATGTTACGTGGGGTAGACGATAATAAGGATCAAACATACTTCTTATCACAACTTACAGAGCATCAACTGAGTAAGATATTATTCCCTGTTGGTGAACTAACAAAACAAGAAGTCCGTGACATCGCTCATAAATACGATTTAGCAACAAAAGATAAAAAAGATTCGACAGGGATTTGCTTTATTGGTGAAAGAGACTTCAACAAATTCTTAAATAATTATTTACC
>NZ_CEXEES010000097.1:0-3267 GCF_982632705.1 Candidatus Izemoplasma sp.
TGTTATTCCTGATAAAGGTAATGATTATAGCTATATCATGAAAAAAGGCTTAAAAGGAATCTGGAGAGCAGATAAAACTAAATTACCTGAAATCATATCGTCAAATATCAATAATGAAAAAGTAATTCAAAATAAAAACAATGTTAGCTACGATTCATTCATATCTGTTTATAGATGGGAAGATTTCGTTAGAAACTTTGAAAGTTGTATTAACATAGCATATGATAAGGCAACAAACCTTTACGAAAACTACAATATAAGTAAATAAAAAAGAGGAATTATTCCTCTTTTTCTTTTGAATATGTTTTTTCCAAATATGCATATAAGAATGAAATACCAAGTAATATAAAACCTAGAATAAAATACGTAATCATTCTCACAAAAGTATCAAGATCTTGTCTATAGAAATCATATATAAAGAATTTTCCCAAACTATAATAAATAGAACCAAGTCCAATTTTTCTTGTCAGTGTCCAGTTCTTTCTAAATCCTACAAGGATTCCAACTGCAGATGCAATTAAGAAATAACTAGATAAGATAACCTTGTCAAACTCAATATTAATATAATTATGAATGAAGAAACTTTGAACAAGAACTCCAATTCCAAACAATACCATGAAGAAGTTTTCTTCATATTCCTCTTCATAATATAAACGATATATTTCTCTTAAAGATACTACAATATATCCGTTCATAACAAGCATAAATAAGAACTTAAATACATCACTAAACAAACTGAAATTGTGATCGAAATATACCAAGTTAATCGCAAATGTTAATAATATAATAATCAAATGAATCCCTGATATAAAGTATTTACGATATTGCAACTTCCATATTGATAGTTCACATAAATATCTATAACCAATAAACAAAATCAATACAGATGCTAATAGATATGATAAATCTGTACTAAACAAATCATTTGTAAATGTTATAACAACGGGAATCAATGCTAGTAATGTAATACTATGTGCAAAAATCCCATCCTCATCGTGTTCGTCTTTGAAACGATACTTCATAAACATATTAACTAGAAGCATAGTAATCCCCATTAACATTGTTACAAATACAATGTTTGATTGATCAAACAAAAATGTACCATCTGTTATAAGATGATTAATATTAGTGACAATCACCAGAGCACCAAGAATATAAGAAATCGCCTTATGTAGATCTTGTTTGGTGAACTTCCCTAGAATATAGAAGATTAATGTTTCAACTATTAAAAGTATATTTCTTACATCAAACTCAAAGTTTGACCTTGATCCTAGTGGTCCACTTATAAATGTATATAGAAATCCTACTGCTGCAATCACAATAATGAAATATTGCTTTAATTCAACGTAATCGTTATCCTGTTGTCTATACATATAAGTATAAAGAGGAATAAATGAGACTATAAACAATAAAATAACGTTAGAGCCATTTATCATTCCAAAAGTATATTCAAAACTCAATGATATTAATAAGGAACCTAAAAAGATAAGTATCATTGTTTGAAGTGCTGTAACTATGTTTGCATTGAAACTTTGCTTTTCATTTGTATACATCGCAATTACATACCCAGTAAATAATCCAAATAATCCAAGTATAAAAATACTAAGTGAAAAGAATCCTGTATGTACTGAGAGTTGAATATTTATATACATCGTAATAATGATTAATATTATTGTATTTACTGAGAAAGATAAAACTCTCATCAATGGTTTTGATTCATAATGGAAACGACTATATATATACGTTATATACGTTAGTATAATAGTGAACATAATCACTTCAATTAAAACATAAATACCACTAGATGGTTCAATACCAATGACAAATATAAGTGCTGCTAAATAATAGAATCCAAATAGAATGATATCAAGAAAATCATATCTTCTATCTTTAAAATAAATAAAACTTGATGTGATTAGTCCAATTAGTAAGTAAGCTAGTACATGATTACTGATCAGTCCAAAGCCATCTTTTGCCAAAATAAAACTATACATAATAACAAATAAACTTAGTCCATAGAACACATTACTAAAGACAATCGCTTTTTTCTTTTCAGCAATATACGCAATTCCAAATATAAATACACCAACTAAAAATATCAGGATAACTCTACCAACTTCATTTAACCAGTTAACATATGCTAATTGTCCAAATGAAATAACACCTAAAAATATTAATATCGTTGCTATTTTAACAATAATGTTCTTTCCAAGGAAGAATTCCACTAAAGGACTTTGCGTCTTAGGTGCCTTATTAATTTTACTTTGAGGAACTTTTGGTTTTAGAACAGTTGTGTGACTCTCATCTCTTTTTTCTTCAACCTTAACTTCTTCAATAATGTTAGCATCTTCTATAACCGGTTCTTTCATTACTGGTTCAGATACAACAGTTTGCTTTGTTCCGCTCTTAAGAAAGTATTGGATTTCTTCTTTAAGTTTTGAGTTTTCAGCTTCCAACTTACGATTTCTATCATATACACTCTTCACTTCGTTTTTAAGATCGTTTACCAAATCAACAAAATCTTTCTGAGCTTCCACTACTTTTTTTGTCTTATCAAACAGATCATTACTACTCATTATAAAACCCCCTTATTCAATTCATTATATCATTCTGAGGAATAGACTACAAATGTCCCTGTACACATATATGTAGGTGGTCTCTACATATATATCAAAAGAAAAACCCTAACTGAATGTAGGGTTCTTAATTATTATACTTCGTTTTCTTCCTCGTCATCTTCATCATCATCATCAAATCCATCAGAATCTGGTTCATCGAGTTCTACTTCTTTGTCCTTATTGTTCTCTTTGATTTTGTAAGTATAAACTACTTCTCCTAATTCGTTAACTGTTTCTGTGATTTTAACTTCACCTTTGACACCGTTTACTTCATATTTTAGTTTATATACTACTTCGCCATCATCTTCAACTTCACGTTTGAATGAATATTCGTTATCGTCTTCTTTAATTGTTAATTTGTATTCATCTTCTTCAACTGAGATTTTAATCTCTAGTTCACTCTCAACACCGGCAATATTCTTTTCTATTTCGAATTTTTGCGTTGTGTCGTCTTCTTCAGTTTCAAGTTTGTAAGTAATTGTGATTGTGTCTTCACCATTTGTAGCAACTAAAACCATTTTCTGTTCATTTTCTTCTTCATCGAAATCGTCTGACTCATCTTCTGTTTCAAATTCATCATCGTCATCATCTGTATCTAGTTCATCACTGTTGTCATCATCGTCGTCATTTTCTTCACCGATTTCATCAC
>NZ_CEXEES010000098.1:0-3057 GCF_982632705.1 Candidatus Izemoplasma sp.
GAAACTGTATTATTTATAGAAGACTTTATTATTAATGAAGAAAGACCAATCCTATACATATCTCATGATGAGAGATTATTAGAGAATACAGCAAATGGTATTATCCATTTAACACAAATAAACAAGAATCAGAAAGCGATGACTTTCTTTGAAAAATCAGGTTACATAGAGTACAAGCAAAAAAGAAATTTATCAATGGATTCTCAGGAAATGGTTGCGAGAAAACAGCGTTCAGATTATAAGAAAAAGGTTGAAAGATTCAGACAGATTTACCAAAAAGTAGAACACCAACAGAATCAAGCAGTTAGAAACCCTTCACTTGCAAGGTTACTTGCAAAGAAGATGAAGTCAATGAAAAGTATGGAAAAAAGAATGGGTAAAGAAGAAACAAGCTTTCTTGATATTCCAGAGCGCGCAGACGAGATTAATCTTTTCTTCGACAAAGATATTTCAATACCAAATAAAAAAGTAATTCTTGATTACAACAATGAATCTATTTGTATAGATGACAAGGTATTAGCAACTAATATAAACTTAACTGTCAAAGGACCGCAAAAGCTCTGTATTATAGGAGAAAATGGTACTGGGAAATCAACATTATTACGAAAAATTGTCACTGATTTAAGTAATGTTGTCAATATTAATGTAGGCTATATGCCACAAAATTATGATGAATTAATTCAAGGTGAGAACACATTGGATTTCATAATGAGGGGTAGAGTTTCTAGTGAAGAAGGTCGTGTTAGAAAAATGTTAGGAGCACTACATTTTACACGAGAAGAAATGCTTTATAGTACTGATTCGTTATCTGGTGGTCAAAGAGCGAAACTATTACTTCTTAAAATGGTGTTGGATAAATCGGATGTGTTAATACTTGATGAACCTACAAGGAATTTATCACCACTTAGTATACCTGTTATCCATAATATCTTGATGTTATTCAAAGGTACAATAATTTCTGTTAGCCATGATAGATCTTTCATCGAGAATGTGTTTGATGATGTTCTTGAACTAAGAAAAAATGGATTATTTAAGGCAAGGAGACTCTAGTAGTCTCTTTTTATTTGATGTTCAAATTGATTGTGAAAAACCCTATAAAATGTTAAAATAACAAAGAGAGTTTTTATAGGAGGAATAATATGATAATCAAACCAAGTATAAGAAATAATCTGTTTACAAATAGTCATCCAATTGGATGTTTGAAACAAGTTAAAAGTCAGTTTGAGAATATAAATAAACTTGATAAATTTGATGCACCTAAGAATGTTCTAATTATAGGTGGTTCTTCAGGGTATGGTCTAGCAAGTAGGATCACATTAGGAGTTGCTGGTAATTCAAACACAATTAATGTATCTTTTGAATCTGCACCAAAAGGAAAAAGAAGTGGAACTGCAGGATATTGGAATAATGTAGCATTTCACAAGTACATTGAGTCATATGGTGGAATTCATAAAGATTTTATAGGTGATGCATTTAGTGATGAAATGATAGAACAAGTTACTAATTATATAAAGAATGAAGTCGGTAAGATTGATTTGGTAATATATAGTGTTGCTTCTGGAGCTAGAAAGAATAGTAAAACAGGTGAAGTAGTTAAATCATTCATTAAAGCGTTAGGGGAAGATGTTACGGGTTTAACTATGGATATAGTTAAACATGAAGTGTTTGAACTTGAAGTAACAAATGCTTCAAAAGAAGAAGTTGAAAGTACTGTATACGTTATGGGTGGAAGTAATTGGGAAGATTGGATCAATCATCTAGATAACGAGGGTGTGTTAAACACACACTTCAAAACGATATCATATACGTATATTGGTGGTGAAACCACTAAGGCTATATATCGAGGTGGAACTTTAGGTAAGGCGAAAGAAGACCTTGAAGAAACTACAACTAGATTAAACACAATGATTCAGAAGAAGTACGACGGTGAAGCACTTGTATCTTCAAGTAAAGCTGTTGCGACTAAGGCGAGTATCTACATTCCACAAATGCCAATCTATGTTTCTTGTTTATACAATGTAATGATAGATAATAACGTTCACGAAACAATAGAAGAACATAAATATAGGTTATTTAAGGACATGGTTTATGGAACTAATAGAATTTTAGATGAAAAAGGTCGTATAAGACTTGATAATTTGGAGATGGATCAAACAATTCAAAAACAAGCTTTGGCACTGATGAATGATCTCGATTTTAAAACATTCTTTGATTTAGACGGAACCAAAGTATTCCTATCTGATTTGTTCCAATTAAACGGATTTGGTTTTGACGATATAGATTACGATATGGATATAGATATTTCAGAATTAGATTCACAATTCAACTACATAAAAGTATAGAGGGCTCGTCCTCTATTTTTTTATGATATAATTAGAGTAGGTGATAAATATGTGTGGAAGATTTATAGTGAGTTATACCTATGATGAACTCTTAGGTTTCTTACAATCAAATTATGATATAAGTGGATTTGACCTTGATTACTCTGAGAACTATAATATCTCACCAGGTCAACCTATTTTGTCTGTTATAAAAACAACGACAGAATATAAAGTTGGATACATTGATTGGGGGTTCATACCACCGTTTGCCAAAGACAAGAAAAGTTCATTCAAGATGAGTAATGCTAGAAGTGAAACAATTAAAGAAAAGAATTCTTTTAAGGAATCATTTAAGAAACGAAGAAGTTTGATTCTTGCAAGCGGGTATTATGAATGGGAAAGAAAAGAGATCAAGCAACCATATGTAATCAAGAAAACATCAAATGATTTATTTGCCTTTGCTGCTATATGGACAGTAAATAAACTTGTTAACGAGAAACCGGTATATACCACTGCGATGCTAACTAAAGAATCAGATGATTTGTTGTCTGATATTCATAATAGAATGCCTGTAATTTTATCATATGAGGATTCCTTGGTATGGTTGAATGACAATTCAACAGATGAGCAGTTGAATGAAATTGTATCGAGATCATCTCATAATGGATTCCATAAATTCAAGGTTTCTAACTTTGTAAATAAAAGTAGTAATAATGGGTTGCAATGTATAGAGCCT
>NZ_CEXEES010000099.1:0-2914 GCF_982632705.1 Candidatus Izemoplasma sp.
TAAGTTTTCTCTTATGCATAATCCCACCAAATGTTGCATGTAGGCATGCTGCGAATCCACCTAAGAATAATTCATATGGTGCAAACCCTTGTCCTGAGTAACTTACTGCAAGTTTATGATCTTTGTTTTCTAGAGTTCCTTCAGAGGAAGGACCAAATGTTAATTTGATTTCATTAGCCATATTATTACTCCTTATTTTTTATTGTCATTGTAACGCTGTTTACACTCTAAAATCAATTCTAATGCATCAATTTTATCATGAAAGTCAAATACTTCCACAACTTTGTTTTGTTGTAAGTCTTTATAAGTTTTGAAGAAGTGTTTCACTTCACGTAATGTATGCTTTTGAATATCTCTAAGCTCGTTTACATGACTGAATCTTGGATCGCTATCTACGACTGCAATAATTTTTTGATCAGGTTCTCCGTTATCAACCATATCTAGGTAACCTACTATTCTTGCATCTACAACACACCCTGGGAATGTCTTAGATGAAGCTAGTATCAAGATATCAAGTGGATCGTCATCCTCGGCTAAAGTATGCTCTATATATCCATACTCTGCAGGATATGTCATTGGTGAATATAGCACTCTATCTAATTTAATTCTATTGTTTACTTTATCAATTTCATATTTGTTTTTTGTTCCCATAGGAATTTCAACTATGGCCTCATATATTTTTACCATCATATTACCTTCTTTCCTCTATAACATTATACAAGATAATGAGATATTTTCAATAGATATTTCGTGTGTAAACAATTATTGTGTACTCAGTAAAACATATACTTATAAATTGGAGTATGGTAAAATTAAATAGACTTTTGGGAGGTGTATCTATGAGTAAAAAATATGTTGATGAAATACGAAACTTGGTGAAACAGGGTTTATCTAAAGAAACGTTTAATGCTGAACTTCTTAAATTTCATCCGTATGAGTTAAGTGAGTCATTACTTCTGATGAATGATGATGAAAGATTACTAATTTATAAAAGATTATCTGCTGCTGAAATTGCTGAATCATTTGGTTATCTTGAGGAAGATGAGGCAATTAATTTGTTTAATGGTATGAAACCGAAGTACATTGCAAACATCCTTCAAGAACTAGAAATGGATGATGCGGTTGATATTATCGAACATATGCCTGAGAAAGAACAGGCAGCATATCTTACATTAATGGATGAGAACCATCGAAATAAAATAAAAAATCTCCTTAAATATACAGAAGATACCGCAGGAAGCATTATGACAACTGAGTATATTGCTGTAAGTGTAAAAGATTCAGTAGAGAAAGCTATGAAAAAGATGATATCTCAAGCTGTTGATGCAGGGACGATTTATACAATTTATGTTATTGATTCGTCAGGAGTCTTAGTAGGTACTATGTCTCTTAGAGAACTTATTTTAGCTCGAAAAGGTGAGTTAGTAAGTGAAATAATGAATAAAAGATTGATTAGTGTAAAAGCAGGTGCAGATCAAGAAGACGTTGCTGATTTGATTCAAGATTATGATTTTCCATCTATACCTGTTGTTGATCACTTGAATAGAATACTCGGTGTTGTAACGGTAGATGACATTATCGATGTTATCGAAGAAGAAGCACTAGAAGATTACTCAAAATTTGCTGGTATTAGTGACGCAGAAATTGATCACGAAACAGAAACAATTTGGATGAGTAGTAAAAAAAGAATTCCATGGCTATTGGTTTTAAGTGTTCTTGGTTTCTTTACTTCAATGCTTCTTGCAAATTTTGAAGATACTTTGAGTAAAGTAACATCACTTGCATTATTCATACCAATGATTCTAGGTATGGCAGGAAATACCGGAACTCAATCCCTTGCGGTAACTGTAAGGGGATTAAATGAAGGTGAATTTAATACCGGAGGAAAGATTCGTAAACATCTAGTACGTGAGGTCGGTACAGGCTTACTAAATGGAATTCTAATAGGTGCGATTCTATTTGTAGTCACATACTTGTTCTTGTCATTAACAAACACTTCTAACGCAATAACAATAACTCAGGTCGTTAGTTTAAGTATTGTTTCCAGTTTAACTGTAGCAACATTCAGTGGAGCTCTTATTCCGATTATAATCAATTCATTCAAAGTTGATCCAGCAATTGCCAGTGGTCCATTTGTAACAATGATTATTGATATAATGGCTCTAACGGTTTATTTCGGATTAGCGCAAATATTATTTAAAGCACTACTATAGAAAAAGCATTCACAATTGTGAATGCTTTTATTTTAACAAATCTAACTGACTAAGACAGTAATCCTTATCTTCTTTTTTCTCGACATGGTCAACCAATTCATAAGCTTCTTTTAGATATTGATCTTTTAGTTCAATATTATTCAAAACTTTATACGCAAATGCCATTGCTTCAAAAGCAAAAACAGCATCAAAATCTTTTATCTCATTATCCAAAGTTTCTTCAAAACATGTTTTCGCATGGTATAAAGCAGCTTCCCCAATTCCTAAAACACTATAAACGTGACTAATCATCCATTCTCCTCGAACGATATTCAAAATAGTTCCTCCAGCTTGAATCCAGTAATGTAATGATTTGTGAGCCAAAGATATCATTTCAAGATCATCACTTGAGCTCCTGTCCTTCTTATCTATTAAACCCCAAACGGCATTAAAACTATCAATTGCAGTTTTCTTTAAATCTACTTTTTCCATATTATAACTCCTTTATCATTTTAACATGATCTATATCAGCTTCTTGAAATATGTCACCAACAATAGAATATCCAAGGTTCAGATAAAAATCTTTAACATACATTTGTGCATGTAATATAATTTCTTGCAATCCACTTTCTTTTGCATAATTCTCAATCTTTTGCATAAGTGCAGTAGCAATTCCCTTTTTGCGATATTCCTTTAAAGTCGCAACTCGACCAACCTTGTTA
>NZ_CEXEES010000100.1:0-2891 GCF_982632705.1 Candidatus Izemoplasma sp.
AATAAACGGATACAAACAGTTTTTCCATCCATAACTTCAAATAATTCAGTAAAGTCTTTTAATTGGTGAGGTAAGATTTTTTCTAGTGCAGCTTCTCTTTCCTCTACATTGTCAGCTAAGATCATTCTACGAACGTCTAAGATTCTTTCTTCATCGAAGAACATGTGTTCAGTTCTACAAAGTCCGATTCCTTCTGCTCCGAATTCTAATGCTTGACGTGCATCACGTCCGTTATCAGCGTTAGCTTTAACACCTAAACGTTTGATTTCTGATGCCCATTCAAGAATTGTTTGGAATTCTCCACTGAATTCTGGTGATTGAGTTTCAATCGTACCAGCATATACATTACCTGTAGTTCCATCAATACTGAATGGAGTTAACTCAGGATATTGTTTACCGTTAATTGTCATGTAACCTTCTGCTTCGTTGATTGATAATTCTCCACAACCAGATACACAACATTTACCCATTCCACGTGCAACAACAGCAGCATGTGATGTCATTCCACCTAATTGAGTAACGAAACCTTCACATACAACCATACCTTCGATATCTTCAGGTGAAGTTTCTTTTCTAAATAATAATAATTTTTCTCCAGTTTCTTCTTTTAAAGCAGCAGCTTTTTCAGAACTGAATACAATTTTACCAGATGCAGCACCAGGTGATGCAGCTAATCCTGTTGTAAGAATCTCAGCGTTAGCCATAGCTTCTTCTTTGAATACAGGGTGTAATAATTGATCAATTGCATTTACATCAATACTGTTTACAGCTTCTTTTTTAGTAAGAAGACCTTCTGCAACCATATCTACTGCGATTTTGATTCCAGCAGCACCAGTACGTTTTCCTCCACGAGTTTGAAGAATGAATAATTTTCCTTCTTCAATTGTGAACTCAACATCTTGCATATCTTTATAATGAGCTTCTAAGTTGTCTAAGATATCAGTTAATTCTTTGTAGATAGCTGGACTAACAGCAGCGAAGTCTTCTAATTTTAATGGAGTACGGATACCAGCAACGATATCTTCCCCTTGTGCATTAAATAAGAATTCTCCCCAAACTACGTTTTCACCAGTTTTAGGATTTCTAGTGAATAAAACACCAGTTCCTGAATTATCTGAAGTATTACCGAATACCATCTCTTGTACGTTTACTGCAGTTCCCCATGAATGTTCAATTCCATTATGGTTTCTGTAGTAAATAGCACGAGGAGTATCCCATGATTCGAATACAGCATTAACAGCCATTTCTAATTGAGTATATGGATCTTGAGGGAATGGAACTCCAGTAGCTTTTTCAACGATTGCTAAATATTGCTCTGAAACTGATTTCCAATCTTCAGCAGTTAACTCAAGGTTACCATCATAATTGTTGTCTTCTTTAATTTTTACTAATACTTCTTCGAATAAGTCATATTCAACACCTTGAACAACTTCTCCAAACATATGAATAAATCTTCTGTAGATATCCCAAACGAATTTAGGATTTCCAGTTTTTTCAATCATACCAGCAACTGCAGCATCATTTAATCCTAAGTTTAAGATAGTATCCATCATCCCAGGCATTGATACTCTAGCACCAGAACGAACTGATAATAATAAAGGATTTGAAGTAGAGCCGAATTCTTTTCCAGTTTCTTTTTCTAATCTAGCAGTATATTCTCTCATATCAGCTAATAATTCTTTAGAGTTTTGTCCTCCATTAGCATAGTAGTCTGTACACATGTCAGTAGTAATTGTGTATCCCCCAGGTACAGGAACACCCATTGTTTTCATTTCTGATAAGTTAGCACCTTTACCACCAAGTAAATTCTTTTGTGATTTGTTACCCTCACCAAACATATAAATTCTTTTCATTTGTTTTAACACCTTTCTATATATATAGTTTTCTTAAAAAGTCCGCCATAATTATACCATTACAAAATATCAATTTCAACTAATATAACCACAATGATAACGCTTTTATTTCGAAAATTGAACTAATTCCAACAAAAAAGCAAGACAGTTAAGTCCTGCATTATTATCTGATAAATTTATCCTAAGAAAACTGTTAGGAATGAAAATGTTCCAAGAACCGCAAGAAGTAACCCAACGATAAAGAATATTATTATCTGTAACGCATTATAGAAAAAGACAATTGCAATTACATGTAATGCAATATTTAGAATATATAAGAACCAATTAACGTATGTGTCATGTCCAAAATGCACATCAAATACAATCAACGACTCTAACCACACCAATGGTAATAACACCATAATAAACATAATTAACATCTCTGCAGATGCGAATAACCCACTAACAAGAACCAACCCAACCATACGCAAACTCAAATAGATTAGCTTTATTGATTTCTTTTGATTTTGTGATTGATCATCATATTTTGTAGTGATTTTGTAAATAGAACCTACCAATGGAAATACTAATACATATATATATACTATGTAATTGTCCAAAGTAAATGAAAATAATATCAAGATGCTAAATGCAATAACGTTTAATACTTTTCTGTCTAACTTAACCATAAACCTCTCCCCTTTATAATAAACTTATTATATATATTGCAACCCATTTGTCAAAGTTAAAAACACCGATTGTACAAAATACAATATATAATACAATCCAGCCAATGCCACTAAATGAATCAAGAACTGAGCAACAGCTCCAAACATAGAAACATATTTTTCTACACCTAGATACACAAGTAATAAAGACCAACCCTCTATCATAACTAGTGGTGTTAGAAACAGAATGAATAATAGATAATCTACAAAAGTGTACTCTAATTGAACATATGTAGTCACACCAAATCCAGCAGTCCATTTAAATACATTGAACCCCGTTTCTCCCATTGCGAATATTGAAATCATAAATCCAAACATTGCAATTATCACA
>NZ_CEXEES010000101.1:0-2851 GCF_982632705.1 Candidatus Izemoplasma sp.
ATAATATTATTATTTGGTATAATTACTTTTGTTGGATGGATTACTGGTTTTGATAATTTGGCTAGTATCCAAGGGAGATATATACCAATGTCAAGAGATACTGCCTTATTTTTTATATTATTAGGTAGTATTTCAATACTACTTTTGAATAAGAAATCAGAAAATGTTATAAAGCTTATTAAATTTATGACACTGTTTATTGCAGTTTATGGATCATTTAAATTTGCAGAGTACTTTATTCATTTTGATTTGACGTTTGAAGATTTATGGTTACCAGCTTCTGAAGGGACAGATTTGTATCCAGTCAAAAGAATGTCACCCTATACCGGATTTTTATATATGCTTTCAGGAGTTGCAATTTTTCTATCTGTACAAAAAAATAATAAAAAGGTGAAAGAGAATATATCAGCTATATTTGGGGTTATAATATTTTTACTAAGTTTTGTTGCGGTAACTGGTTATATATTCGATTCCCCACTGCTTTATGGGTCTGGGATTATACCAATTGCAGTAAACACAGCTATTGCATTTATGTTCTTAGGCTTTTCTATAATTCTAAGTACTCACAATTCTTATATTGTTAATTATGTCACTAGTAATAAGATTTTAAAGACTTTACTTTTAACATTCATTCCTTTAACAACCATTTTGATTTTCATTATTACTCTTCTAACAAAAGTAGTACTTCAGAATAGCACAGCAAACATAGGATTATTTACATCGTTGGTATGGTTGATTACTTTGTTCATTTTCATTGTAATTATTATACCAATATCAAAAAGAATTACGCATAAGATTAACCGTGTAAACACTGAATTATTATTAACTAAAAGTATATTTGAAAATAGTATAACAAATGCACCATTGCCTATTATGATACATAAGGAAGATGGTACGGTCTTAAATCTAAGTAAAGCATGGACTAGCAGTACTGGTTATAATATAAATGATATTCCCACCATCTATGAATGGACAGAAAAAGCGTATGGTAAAAATAAAGATGAAGTTATAGACTTTATTAAGAAACTATATAAATTAACTACAAGACAACATGATGGTGAATTTGTTGTAACTACTAAAGACGGACGAAAACTTACTTGGGATTTTAATTCAGGATATATTGGTAATTTACCGAATGGTATGGCTGTAGCGATGAGTGTAGCAACAGATGTAACTGAACATAAACAACTCGTAAAACAACTCAAACAGAATGAAAAAAATTTATTAAATTCTCAAGGAATTGCTCACTTAGGAACTTGGAGACTAGATGTAAAAACCAATGAGGTAGTTTGGACAGAAGAACTATATAAAATGTATGGGTTTGATCCAAAACTTCCAGTGCCTAATTATACTGAACATATGAAATTATTTACGCCAGAGAGCTGGGAAAGACTATCTACTGCACTTGAATTGACTAGAACCCAAGGTGTACCCTATGAACTTGAATTAGAAACAGTGACTAAAGAAGGATCTAATGGTTGGATGTGGGTCAGGGGAGAAGCAGAAAAAGACGAAGATGGGAAGATTATTGCCATTTGGGGAGCGGCTCAAGACATCACTGAGAGAAATAGAATAAAACAAGAAATAAGTTACTTGAGTTATCATGATCAATTAACTGGATTATATAATAGAAGATTTTTTGAAGAACAATTGAAGAGATTAGATAATCCAAGAAATCTACCTTTATCAATTATTATGGGAGATGTAAATGGATTAAAATTAGTCAATGATGCATTTGGTCATCAAATAGGGGATCAATTACTTAAATTGATTGGAGATATAATCTCCACTAGTATTAGAGGAAACGATATTGCTGCTCGATGGGGCGGAGATGAATTTACTATATTGATGCCGACATCAGATTTAGACGCTGCAGAAGTATTAATTAATAGAATTCATCAAAAGGTTGAAGAATCTACATTTGATTATGGAAGTTTATCTATCTCTTTTGGTGTTGAAACAAAAAGAAATAAAGATGAAGATATCAATGATCTATTTAAATCAGCTGAAACATTGATGTATCAAAATAAACTTGCAGAAATTGATAGTATTCGTGGTGAGACCATTAATACAATCATGAATACATTATTTGTAAAAAGTCCGGAGGTTAAAGAACATTCAATAAGGGTCTCAGAACTTGCTGTTTCTATTGCAGAAAGTATGGGGTTATCACAATCAAAAATCAATGACATAAGAACAATTGGGATGATTCACGACATTGGTAAAATTGCTATTGATTTACATATATTGGATAAACCCGGAGAACTAACAGATGATGAGATGAAAATCATTCAACAACATCCATTATCGGGAAGCAGAATGTTAAATTCTTCACATGAATATTCTAGATTAGCTGTTGGAGTACTTCATCATCATGAACGTATAGATGGTAAAGGATATCCAAATGGAATAAGTGGAGATCAAATACCTATTGAGTCAAAAATAATTGCAGTTGCTGATGCTTATGATGCAATGACTGCAGTTAGACCATATCGTTTAAATCCTTTGTCAAAGGATGAAGCAATCTTAGAGTTACAAAAACATAGTGGTTCACAATTTGATGAGACAGTCGTAGATGTATTTGTAAACAAGATTCTACTAAAAAACATAGAATAAAGATTTTTAAATAAAGAGCAGACTATTGCTAGTCTTGCTCTTTATACGATCAAAGTATAGAAATATTTTAATTAATAAAAAGAGCCGCAAAGATGATAATAACGGGCTTGTAAGGTTTAAGTTTGATCCTGCGGACGCGGATAAGTTTCAGGGACCCTCAACTCCACCAATTGGAATGCTGATAGTAAATTGGACACTAAAAGTTGGACACTTTACTATTTAAACGAAAGACCAT
>NZ_CEXEES010000102.1:0-2731 GCF_982632705.1 Candidatus Izemoplasma sp.
ACATGATGGTGTGATGCATAGTTGTGGGCATGATACACATACTGCAATGCTACTAGGGGCTGCTAAGTACTTTAGTGATAATAAGGATCAGGTAAACGGAACATTGAAATTAATATTCCAAGCTGCTGAGGAAGGACCACTGCCTGGTGGTGGAATATCTGTTGTAAACGGGGGATATATCGATGATTGTGACGCTGTATTTGGTTTACACATTACAACTCGTGATAGAACAGGGACAATTGTTATAAAAAAAGGACCAGCAATGGCTGCTCCTGATGAATTCAAAGTAAAAGTAACAGGGACAGGAACACATGCTTCTGCTCCACATACAGGAATAGACCCTGTATTGATTGCTGCTGAGGTTATTACTAAGTTTCAATCAATTGTATCAAGAAACACATCAGCAACTGATAGCGCAGTAATTAGCGTATGTACAGTACATGGTGGTACTGCATTCAATATCATTCCTGAATCAGTAGATATGAGTGGTACTATTAGAACATTAAACAATGAAACAAGAAAACATATCTTTGATAGAATGCATAGTATATGTAAACACATTGGTGAAATGAATGATGCTTTGGTAGAACTTGAAATTAATAAAGCATACCCTCCTGTAATAAACGACCCTGAAATGTCAGAGTTCGTTATGGAAATAGGTAGAGAAGTTCTAGGAAAAGAGAATGTTATTGAAGCAATAGAACCATCTATGGGTGGAGAAGACTTCGCTTATTACTTAGAAAAGAAACCAGGGAGTTTCTTCTGGTTAGGTGGCGGAAAAGAAAACGATACTGCATACAATCATAATCCATTATTCAATCCTGAAGAGGAATCATTTATGAATGGTGTTGCTATGCATATCAATATAGTAAAAGAATATCTAAAATAAAAAGAGCGATTAATCGCTCTTTTGTATTATTCTTCTATATTTTCTCTGCTTATGAACTCAATATCATTAAATATGTCTTCATAAGCTGTTTCAACACTAGTGTAGCCAAAATCACTTATTATATCTGAGTAATTATCATCAAGGTAACTTATAATATCGTTAATATCACTACTTGTTAACTGTATTTGTGATATCCCATACTCTACCAAGCTTAACTGGTAATCTGTTGGTAGACTGTCATACTCATTAATTAATTCATATGCAAAATCAAAGTATCTTGAGATTCTAAGATCTGCATTGTTTAATTTGACAACAGGTTCATCATTATTAAAAAACTGATAATCAGTATTTGTAAAAACAATTTTATCCCATCCATCAACATACAACAGATTATTTGTAACTCTATACGTTTCAGAACTTGGTGTTAACTCGTAATTAAATTGTACAGATTCAGTTTCCCAAATGTCATACACTGCATCATATCGTTTAATATCATCTTGGAAAACTAGATGACAATTATATCCATTATATGGTAGAAAATAAAACGTGAAATCATCACCCATATAATTGTATCCATGCGAGCTGTTATTTTCAAAATCTAACTTAAAAACAGATGAGTACCCATTAGAATCTGCATTAACTATTTCCGCAGTAGTATCTTCTAGTTGATTGTAGTAACTGTATTCCTCATACATTGAGTCCGTTTCTTCGTCATAACTCGAACTATAATGTAGAAACTCTAACGCTACCTTCTCATTCACAATTGATGCTATAAAAACTTGTACTTTTGTACTACCATCTTCTTCAAACAATAGTTCCATATACAGTTTTTCATTCTCCATAGCAACTACCAAACTTGGTTCGTCTTCTGAATCAACAATACACACTTCTTCTTCAACATAATTCTCACATTTTTGAAACTCATCAATAGCATACTTAAGATATTCTAAGTGATGAACTCTATTCAGGACATTGTAATATCTATTTTCAGCACCTTGCAATTCTTCTTTAGTGTATTCGTCAGCTAACTCAAGTGAAGAGTTAGTAGACAAATCATTCTTAAAAACTAAAAATGTATTTGCCAGTGTTACTATGTCCTCATATGAATCGATTGTGTTGTTCTCAAAACCTAAGTAAAACTCTGTACCTTCATATGGTTGATTATTTGGCTTATCAACTAAATCATCACAACTTGTTAGTAAGAGGATTGTTGATATTAGTAAAATACTTATTATTCCTTTTTTCATTCCATCACCTTCCATTAATATTATATCAAAAAAGAACGGATATCCGTTCTATTTCTTTAAGAATTCTGTGACATATTTGTCTATTAGTTTATAATGCTCTCTGTTCTCGAAAGTATGTCCTGCATTTTCTATTAGTTTAATAGTCGAATCAGTGAATGATTCACTTAATTCTTCACTACCTTTGTAATAGACTGCTTGGTCATTTGTACCTTGAATGATTAAGACAGGATTATGATACTTTCTAGCTAGTTCAAAGTAATCTTTCTTGAAACTAGAGATTAAATCTTTATTTAGCTCATATCCGTTTAAATCATAGTTTCCATTTTCTAGTTTTGGTATTTGAATCTTCTCATGTTTTGTGAAGAAACTTATAGATGGGGCTAGTAATATCGTTTTATCAAATCCTTGCATCATATTAAGCGCTAACGCTCCACCCATACTGAATCCAAGTAGATATATTTCTTCATAATTATGTGATTTAGCAAATTCAATGATTAATCTAGCTTGCTCTTTTAGGCTAGGTAGTGTCATATCACTAAATAAACCATCTGATTCCCCGCTACCTAGATAATCAAAGCGTACTGAATCAATAGTT
>NZ_CEXEES010000103.1:0-2685 GCF_982632705.1 Candidatus Izemoplasma sp.
TTAATAGACAATCCAATCATATTATTATTTATATTAATTGGAATTGGGGTTACTGTTGTAGCTTCAACAAAATACTTAGAAGAATATGGGTTAAATAGACAATTAAGACTGAAACAAAGAAGCATGAGAATTAAAGGAGAGGTAGTAAGAAGTAAGAAATCGTTACTTGGTGCTTTAGCACTTGCCCCTACATTCCTTTTTGTTCTTGGAATTTTTGTTGCAGCAAATATTGGTTCAGAAGACATAGGACAATTTATTACAGTGAGATCAAGCGATGATATACTACAAATATTTGAAAACTATCAAGAACAAACGCAAACATATTCAAACGGATGGTTTAGAAATGATGTATTGTTTGCTACGGATGACTCTGTAGGTTCACCAGAAATGGAATTTGATGGAGATGCTCAAACTGACGATCAAGGTTCAGGTAGTGATGATTATTCAGGACCGAATAACCAAGTTGATGGTGTAGACGAGTTAGATATTGTTGTAACAGATGGAAAATACATATACACAATGCATGGCGCTGCTATTCAAATTACACTAGCATATACTGTTGAAAACGGTATTGATAATTTTGGGTTATTTGATGAAATCACATATGAACAAGATTTTGATTCTTGTGAATCAAAAGCATTATACCCTGTAGGTATGTATGCATATAATGATTACGACGTTGAGGGAGATGGACGTTTAATCGTTATCACAAGTGAATATAACAATTACAATTATAACTGCCTTGAAGACGGAGAATACGTTGATTGGTATGAAAGAAATAACAGTAACAATGTAAAAGTAATGGTTTATGATTCAGAGAATGACTTTGAATTATTAGAAGAATACTCTTTAAATGGATATTACACTGGAACTAGAAGAATTGGTGATGAATTATATGTAATCACTAATAAATATCTACCATTTTATGAAGAAGATATCAATATAGATGAGTATTTACCTTATTACGAAGTAAATGGAATTAAAACTACGACACGTTATGAAGATATCGTATATGTAAATGGTACTAGTCCAAATACATTCACATCATTCTTTGGAATCAACTTAAAAACTACTAAAGTAGATATGGAAGTTGTACTTGGAGATAATGGTTATAATTTATATGTATCTGATGAGAACATGTACTTAGTAGGTAGTGTTTATTACTGGTTTGATGCAACTTCAGATGATGATGCTATTTACCAACATAGAACTGCAATTATGAAAGTATCTATTGATAACGCAGAAGTTGAGTTTGATGCTATCGGATATATTGAAGGATATACATTAAATCAATTTAGTATGGATGAGCATGATGACCATTTAAGAATTACCACTACAAGCGGTTGGTGGGGAGAAGACATAAATAATAGACTATATGTATTAGATGAAGATTTAGAAGTAGTTAGTGTACTTGAAAATTTAGGTCATGTAGGAGAAACTATTAAATCTACTAGATTTAGTGGAGATTATGGATACTTAGTTACATTTGAACAAACTGATCCATTCTATGTAATTGATTTATCTGATCCATTAAACCCAGAAGTTGTTGGTGAATTAGAAATACCTGGATTCAGTTCATATTTACAACCTTTAAATAACGATTACATGTTAGGTATTGGATTTACTGCTGATAACGAAGGTAGAATTGATGGTATGAAATTAGATATCTATGATATAAGCGACAAAACAGTTGATCCAACAGTGTTTGATTCTGTAGAATTCAAATACGCAGATTTTGGTTGGGTATGGAGTTCTGTTACCTACAATCATAAAGATTTACTAATAGACTTAGGTAAAGGTATTATTGCATTCCCATTCTCTTCTCATGATTACTCAGAAGAAGAAGGTTATACATATAAATCAGGAATCATGATGTATAACTTAGATTTAGAAAATGGATTTAGTGATACATATTCATTTATTGAACATGAAGAAAATAGTGATGAATACGTAAATGTATATAAAGCGCAATTCATCTCAGATTACTTATATACTATCAGTAACAAATATGTAGCTGTATCTCTAATAGATAACCCAACGGTTATTCTTAAAACACAGAATGTGTTAAGACAAGAAAACTATTACTACTGGGGATTCTGGGGTATGGAAGACGATGTAATGATAGATTAAATTAAAAAGCCTAGATTTCTAGGCTTTTTCTTTATGTGCTTCTTTTTTAACTGATTCACTAACTTCATATGCTACTCGCTTATCAAATGGACTAGGGATAATATAATCAGTACTTAGTTCATCATCTGTGATAATAGATGCAATTGCTTTGGCAGCTGCCATTTTCATTGCTTCTGTGATGTTTTTAGTCCTTGCATCTAATGCTCCTCTGAATAGTCCAGGGAACGCCAGTACGTTGTTGATTTGGTTAGGATAATCACTTCTACCAGTACCCATTACATATGCTCCAGCGCTAATTGCGTCTTCATATGATATTTCTGGGTTTGGATTTGCCATGGCGAAGATAAATGGTTTATCATTCATTGATTTTATCATATCTTTAGAGATAATATTTGCGACAGAAACTCCGACAAATACATCGGCATCTACCATAATGTCTGATAGTGTTGCTTTTTCTGATTTTGGATATGAAATAATGTTGTCGTCTATTAATTCTTTTAATAGGAACTTGTAGTTATCATACAAGTCTTTGTTTACTACACCCTTACGGTTATA
>NZ_CEXEES010000104.1:0-2573 GCF_982632705.1 Candidatus Izemoplasma sp.
AGAAAATAAGTAATATCGATAATATAAGTAACACATATTTCAAGTTTCTCATACCGGTTCTTTAATAATACTATAGTACTCGGTCGTAACAACAAAGATTTCGAAACCGCCTTGTTTCGCTTTGAACCAAAATCTATAATATCGTCCTACACCATTTGTCACTTTACCCTCACCCATTATTTTTATTTCAAGTTTTGTGTTTGGATCTACCTCTATTTCAATTTCATATTCTTCTTCCACAGTCACTTTTTCACTAACCGCAGCACTAAAATCAATCTTACTTTCTAATCCAAGTTTGAACCCTTTACTTTTTTCACTAACATCAAGACCGATACTACCAGACACATCATATTGTTTTGTCGTTATGCTTTCTCGTGTAAATGTGATGTCTTCTTTGATAGCGGTTGTTCCTTTATTCACAATCACATACAAAGTATCTCTTGTATAGTATACAGGTTCATCCTTGAACCACACAAATGTTCGCCAACCCCAAAATCTCCTCTTCCCTAAACGATCATACAAATCATCATAATCACTTTTTGTATACTGTGACAACAGTTTTGCCCCACTGTGTTTGAACTTGATTTCCTGATAGGTTGTGTAGTCTCCTGCTTGTACTGTTGTGAATAATGAAATACTAAATATAATTAAACTTACAAAAAATAATTTTTTCATAATAAAAACACCTCCACTAATATAGTAGAGATGTTTGGTTTAATTTACTCTTAAGAAGTCCTTATTGTTTTCAATAAACTCTAATCCATCTTTGTATCCAAGTTCAAATCTTCGTTTGATTTTATTTGGTTTAAAATCAAGAATTCCGCCTAAGTTCTTCTTTGGATAGATGATTTTGATTCTTTTATCATTCTTTTCTGTTCTTCTATGAAAATTATGTCTGAATAAATCAATAATGATAATTCTATCACAATCACAATCCTGAAGTGGCATTATTGGCATGTTACTTAATATACCACCATCGTAATATGTTTCTTCCCCAATAGTAATTGGTTTAAACACAACTGGAATCGCACAAGATGCTAAAACCAGTTTTTTAATTTGTTGTTTATTTAAATGTTCAATTGTGTGGAATTTCAGATTATCCTTTGTTTTCTTGAAATGATATTTATAGTTTGCCTTAAGCACTCTAAAAAACTTCTTTCTTTTACCACCGATACTTGTAGTAGCAATATATACTTTTTTATTTGCTATTTTGTCCATATCAATAGCGTCATCCATCATACGTTCAAATATTGAAGTATTATAGATTCCTTTTGTAAAGAAAGACCATTTCTCTTTAAATAATCTTTTGAATGTGTCTTTATCTAGATGAAACAATGTATCTTTTTCTAGTGTCATCCAAAGTTCTTCTGCTTTGTCATATTCACCCATTGAAAACAATAAAGCGTTTATGCTTCCAACACTTGCACCACTAACTGCATCAATGTATTGATCGATATCGTGCTCTTTTAGTGCCTTCCAAACACCTACTTGGTATGCGCCTCTAGCGCCACCACCAGCTAATCCCAAACCTATCTTCATATGTTTCTCCTTACTCCGTACTACCTGTCATAGAAGTTAAGTAATCTCCTATTTCTAGTGTACCTAAATAGTATTCTACAATTACACCATTCTCAATAATCATAAGTGTTGGAGTCCCTGTTAATCCACCATCTCCAAGAACAACACTACTACGTTCCCCAGTTAAATCAGGGGCATGCATTAAGTAGAAATCATACTCCGATGTATCTTCATCTGCGAATGTAAGCATCGTTTCTTTGAAAGACGCACAAGCGCCACATGTTTCACTATAGTAATAAACCATATACGATCCATCTTGAATCAATATTTCAGAATAGTCATTCAGTGCACTGAACATAAAATATTCAAGTACTATCTCTTCATCAAGTTCTTCATCGTTTTCTACTTCACCATTCTCAATGTAATCATTACTACTCTTTGAGAATAAACTTCCATCCATTGAATTTGAATCACAACCTGCTAATAATAAAACCATGCAAAGTACTAAAATCTTCTTCATCCAATCACCTCTTACCTTATTATACAAAAAACATACATAAAATTATGAAAATTTTATGTATGTTGCATTTACTTAATTACTATTTCTTTGATTTTATCCCCTTGAGAGATACCAAGTACAAGATCCATACCACTTGTTACTTTACCAAATACTGTATGAACACCATCTAAATGTGGAAAACTGTCATAACAGATAAAGAATTGTGAACCACCTGTATTTTTACCAGCGTGAGCCATACTAAGCGCTCCTACTTCGTGAATGTGAGGATTGTTTTCAGTTTCACATGGAATGTTGTATCCTGGTCCACCAGTACCTGTCCCATTTGGACATCCACCTTGTGCAACGAATCCTGGAATTACTCTGTGAAATAATAAACCATTGTAAAATCCTTTTTCAATTAATGTTTTAAAGTTTTCAACTGTTCCTGGTGCTTCTTTTTCAAATAATTCAATTTCTACTACACTATCATTTTTTTCTAATGTCATTACTGCTTTCATATTGTCCTCCTAATATTTACATTTCTTATTGTCTTTAT
>NZ_CEXEES010000105.1:0-2546 GCF_982632705.1 Candidatus Izemoplasma sp.
GCGGATATAGATTATACAATGGAGAGAAAAAAGACCTTGAATAGGTCTTTTTTTATTTGTCTGACATATTCATATATTTATAATATATGCAAAAAAGTAGTGTAAAGTATACTTGACACAATGTAAAGTAAATGATACTATGTGTATATAGAACTTGACATTAAGAGTTCGAAAGAAGGAGAATTATTATGACATATCATGAAAAAAGAAGTTTGGTTAACATTTTTAGCACAGTAGTGCTTACAGGGGTTTACGCTCTAGTTATATATAATAAATATATGAATGGAGATTTCGATTTAAGCAACATTTTACGATTTTGGGCAATCGTTATACTTATCTTTATTCCAATCTCGATAGTTGCTAGAATTGTTATTATGATCATATTTAGTATTGGTAATTCAATTGGTACTGCGATAAAAAATGAAATCAAAGGTGAAGACGAAGAGCCGTTTGAAGATGTTGTAGATGAAAGAGACAAACTTATCAGCTTAAAAGCTACTAGAATCTCAATGGCTATATTTGTTGCAGGATTTATTGCAGCTCTTATTTCACAACTCTTTGATACAAGCAATCATTTATTCTTTATCGTTATAGTATCGTTTGGTGTTTTATCAGATGTTGCTACTGAAATTGCTACAATACGTTATTACAGAAGAGGGGTGTAGGTATGAAGAAGTTGTCTATAAACAACAATGTAAGGAAACTTCGATTTGAGAATGATGAAATGACTCAAAAAGCATTGGCTGAAAAAGTTGGTGTCTCTAGACAAACCATTGTTGCTATTGAAAAAGGACAGTATTCACCTACGTTGGAATTAGCATTTAACTTATCAAAAGCATTTAATAAACCAATTGATGAGATATTTTACTTAGATAATTAAGAAAAAGGAGCAAAATTGCTCCTTTTTTGTAACTTACCGACAAACATATGCATCTGAGTTCATATAATGTATACTAATGGTAAGAAGTAAAGGGGTATCCTTTTATAAAATGGTGATTAAGAATAAGGGGGAAATAAAATGAAAATTAAGAAGTTATTATTTGTGTTATTGATAGGTATGACGATTATATTGTCAGGATGTTCTATGGCAGATTCTGCTGAATATGATCCGGCATATTATGGAGATGAGTATTCTAATGAGGATACAGATCCTGAAGAACCAGCACCAGTGATAGATGATGCAGATTTAGAAGGTGGAGATGTAGTTCAAGATGCAGATATTCCTGCACTGTTAGATCGTAAAATTATTTATACTGCATCACTTGGTATGAATGCACCTGATCCTGAAATTGTATATAATAATGTAATGAGTGAATTAGATACATATGGTGCATATGTAGAATCTGCAAATATTACAAACACTAGATATGTTGTAAAGATAAGAGTCTTATCTGCTAACTTTACTGATTTCATTGAAGAAATCAAAACAACAGGTGATGTGTCAAGTTATGTAAAGACATCAGAAGATGTTACGAATGCATATTCAACATTTGAAGCGAGAAAACTTGCGTTAGAAACACAACATGCAAGAATATTAGAACTGATTGAAGTTGCTGTTGATTTAGACGATATATTAACATTAGAAGACGCACGTATAGATATAGAATCTGAATTGAACCAAATAGGAGATACGTTAGCGAATTATGATTCGTTGGTTGATTACTCTACTATTAATTTAACAATAAATAAAACGAGTGAAGCAGTTGTGGTATTACCTCAAACAGCAAGTCCTACTGTTTATGTGAATGAACATACAAAGAACACAGCTGAAGTTGAAGTAAGAAACAATGATGATCTACCTGTAGTGATTTATCTAGACGTACTTCAAAATGGAGAGTTTGTGAAACAATACGAGGGAGAAGCGTTCCCTAATGGTGTTTCAGTATTTGAAATCGGTGGATTAGATTCAAATACAGATTACACATTTAGAGTTACAGCAATCTCTGCTGAACACAGAGAGTCTAATGTTGTAAATAGAAGTGCATTAACAGAAAGTACATTCTTTAATAAAGTTGGAAATGTATTTACAAGTTCATTTACTGTTCTTGTAGCAATATTTGAATTCTTAGGATTAGCAATTGTTGCTATATTGCCATTTGCTATCGTATTTACTGTTATATTTATACCTTCAAGAATTTTATACCTTAAAAAGGGTAAACAACTTGTGGAGGCAAGAAAGCAAAAAAAGAGAAAAGCTATTGATGAGAGAATCAAAGAAGGAATTAAGAGAGAAGAAGAAATGAACAATATTAGAATGCAAAAACAAAGGGAAATTAGGGAAAGACAGTTGAAGCAACAACAACAAAGACCTCCGCAAAATAAATAAAAGGAAGCCATTTGGCTTCCTTTTTTCTTACTCTTTTTTAAATGCGGCTTTGAGACCTACTTCTTGGCCTAAATAAATCCGTTTGTAATTTGGATAATGTTTGTAAAATGATAATAATGAATAAGTAGATATAATTATTATAGAGACCAAACTAAAATCTAGGAAGAATAATCCTATTGGAGTCAGAACTATAACTACTAATGTTGCTAGTGCTATGTAA
>NZ_CEXEES010000106.1:0-2498 GCF_982632705.1 Candidatus Izemoplasma sp.
AAAACACTATATAAACACTGGAAGAAATCTTCTTGATTTTTTACAAAGAATATTAAAGAGAGAGGAAATTTTCTGGAGAAAGAGAGTTATAATAATAAAGTTAAAATAAAATTGTTATTTGTAGAATAAATAGATTAAAGAAAGATATAATGAGGATATGTTAATGAGTAGAATGAAAGAAATACTGAATGAAAGAGCAATGATA
Source organism: Candidatus Izemoplasma sp. (assembly GCF_982632705.1). Lineage (NCBI taxonomy): Bacteria > Bacillati > Mycoplasmatota > Mollicutes > Candidatus Izemoplasmatales > Candidatus Izemoplasmataceae > Candidatus Izemoplasma > Candidatus Izemoplasma sp. The sequence goes on from NZ_CEXEES010000106.1 coordinate 206, forward strand.
GATGCTGTTATTGATGGTAAGAAATTCAAAAAATATACAGATGTTGGAAACTTATTCAGATTGATGTTGGTTAATAACAAAGATCAAGAATTTCCTACTTCTGGAAAACAGAATCTTGTAAGCTCAATGTTACCAGAACTTATTCAAGATGAAGAAAAGAATGTTAAGGCATTACAGACTAATTTCAACAAAATAAAGAAAGTAGTAAAGGATGGTAAGAAACCACCAGTTGCAATGAAAAAGATATACTATACTATGTTATTCAGTTTATTGCTTCCAATGACTGGAAATGCTAAGTTGTTCAAGGCTTCTACACTTGCTACAAAGTTTGCTTCAGATGCTCCAGCCGCACAAACATTTCAAAGAAAGGCAATCGTTCAAATTGGTAGACATTTACTAAAGAGTGATATAGCTGATTTAAATGTGAAAGATGAGCAAGCTATAAAAGGTTATATAATGGGTCTAGCTGAGTTAGATGGTGAAGAACTTAATTCAGAAAATAATCCAATGGCTGACGGTGTAGTAAGTTCAGAAGATGAAAATGTAGCTCCAGAAGAACAACAACCAAAATCTAAAGTTGATAGCTTAGTTAATAGTGAAACTACAGATGAGGAATTAGACCAACATATTGCTCAAGGCACAATAGCAGAGCAGTCAGTTATAACTGCTAAACAATCTCATGAACAAAGATCAGCAGATATTGCAACAATGTTAAAAACGAATCAAACATCAGAATTGTTTAAAGTTACAGATGAGGGAATAGACCCAGCTGTTCAAGTAATTATTAATACAAAGATTGATTCTATATATAATGATGTAAAATCATCAATGGGTGTAGAAGATGCAAACTTTGTAACTACATTTATTAGAGATACAATTGATAACTTAAATTCAGTTAAAGGTTTTATTAACTTTAATGCAGAAAGTTTAAGGTTCAGCGTTAGACCTGGAAAAGATAGTTTTGTAATAAACATGGCTGCCGGTGACCCTAGGAATGGTGATGCTGAACTGTTTTTTATGAATAGATCATTTTTCAAAGGTAAAAATGGAAACTTAAATGTACAGAATGACCAACTACAAATTCCAGAATCTTTGCAAGGAACTTCAATTAACAAAGATATCTTTTCAGATGCCTTAGATTTATATAAAGCGAAGGGTGTAGATAAAATTAGACTTGCAGCAAATGTTGATGTTGGTGGATATGCTTGGTTTAGATATGGTTTTGTTCCGGAAGATACATTACAGATAAAATTGATAGGTTCTTGGATGAGAGAAGTTTTACCAATGGTATACACTGCTTTACAATATGATGCAGTTGATGTTGGAAATTTCTTTGCAGATAGAACACATGACAAATCACAAGATGTTATGAATTTAGCACAATTGTTACAGAGTGGTCAAAGTCCCAATACTGAAAAAGTATTACAAAAATTAGCACAATCTTGTTCTAAAGAATTTGAGAACACTTATAACAGTAAAGAATTATTCAAAACAATGTTTAAAGATATTGCTCTTAAAAATTTCAAATCAATAACTCATGGTGGAAAAAAGTATACAATGTCTTATAAAGCATTACTAAGTATCCAAGCTCTTAGAGACGATACAGGATTTGCAATTGTACCTATGAGTAATGGTGTATATTTGAATTGGTTAGGTGAGTTAGATATGAATGACTTGGATAATACATTAACTTATCTTAATAAGGCGTAATTAAGGTAAGATTGACTATAATATAGTAATATAATGAAAGGAGATATAATATGATAGATTTCAAAAAAGGTCCATTTTCAATGGTTGATGGCAAACCTCAAGATGCAGCAATTTTTAAAGATGAATTATCTGTAGAAAATGAGAGTAGAGTAGATAATGCTATTTTCCAAAAAGAGTTGAAAAAGAAAGCGACTGAAGAAAAAGCAAGAAGAGCGAGTGTAAATGAGTCAATAAATGAGTCTTTTAATACACTTATGGAAGTATTTTAGATTATAATTTGAAAAAACCAGTAATTTTTATAAAACCTACATAAATAAAATTAATAAAAACAAAACAAACGAAAAGATTGGATTGTTCTTTATTATTTCCGGGAGAGGGTATTGAAAAATATGCCTCTCAAACTTCTACAAAAACTTTAAAATTTCAACTAGATTTAAGTAAATCTTTTGTATAATTACTATATATCAGAAAGATTTGGTATAAATAAAAAGTAATTTAAAATTGCCGACATAGCTCAGTTGGCTAGAGCAGCTGATTTGTAATCAGCAGGCCCGGGGTTCAAATCCTCGTGTCGGCACCATTA
>NZ_CEXEES010000107.1:0-2384 GCF_982632705.1 Candidatus Izemoplasma sp.
ACTCTATAACTATAAAAAAAATACCCTATAAATAGGGAAAATCCGCCTCTCGGCGGATTAAGGAAGGGGATGTGTGAATAATTAAATTATTCACCATGCTATGTAAGGGATAAGTTGCGACATTGTCGCATCTTCAATATACCATATTTGACAATTGTTTGTCAACCTTTTAAGGTGAATTATAAGGTTAACCATTGATAGTTCAACTATCAAATAGCGTCGCATTGTTTAGCGATTAAATCAAAAAACGCATCCATTGACCATTCGTTTTACTTGGTTAAGGATGCGTTTTTGTTTATCAATGCTATTTGTCTCTTGAATATCCGCAAGTTTTTGTGTCTTGACAGATGATTTTTTCGTTATTGTCATCCATTAGTAATTGTCCACAATCTGGACAAATTTCACCAGTTGGTTTATAGAATAACATATTTTTACATTTTGGAAAGTTGTTACATGCATAGAATGTCTTACCTTTATTCTTACCACTCTTAGCCATACGTTCAACAATCTCACCTTCAGCACATTTCGCACATTTAACTCCAGTTGAAATTATTTCTTTTTTCACTGCGTCTTTTTGCTTAATGTATTTACAAGTTGGGAAATCTCCACAAGCTTCAAATGTTCCATATCTTGAGCTTCTAAATACCATATCATGTCCACAATTCGGACACTTCTCACCAGTAAATTTAGGTGCTAGTTTTTCCATATTTTTATTTGCGTTATCTACCATTGGTATGAATGCGTTATAGAAACTTGAAACAATATTTGTCTGTTCTTCATTTCCTGTTGATATATCATCTAAAACTTTTTCCATTCTAGCTGTATAATCAACACTAATTATCTGAGCGAAAAACTCATCTAATTTCTCTATTGTTAATTTACCTTGATCAGTAGGAATAAATTTCTTTTCTTTAACCGATACATATTTTCTTTTTTTCAAAGTAGAAATCGTTTGTGAATACGTAGATGGTCTACCTATTCCTAAGTCTTCCATTTCTTTGATTAATCTAGCTTCGGTAAATCTTGCTGGTGGTTTTGTAAAATGTTGTTGTTTATCAATTGATTCAGGTTTTATTTTACTACCAACTTCAATTACTGGTAGTTCACTTGTAGGCACAGTCTCATATTTACCATACACTTTTAAGTACCCGTCAAATACAAGTTCTTGTGCACTTGCTTTGAACATAACTTCATTTGATGTAAGTTCCATTGTTGTGCTTTTGATTATTGCTGGTTTCATTAATGATGCTATCGCTCTGTTATAGATTACAGCATATAACGAATGCTCGTCTTTTGTTAGATATTTCTTCATTTTTTCTGGAGTATTCAAGAAGTTTGTTGGTCTGATTGCCTCATGGGCATCTTGTATATTCACACCTTTTTTAGCAGGTTTAGCTGCTTTTACACGTCCAGCATATTCCTTACCATATGTCTCTTTAATATACTCAATTGCAGGAGTACTAAATGTATCACTCATTCTTGATGAATCGGTACGCATATACGTAATAAGACCAGTAGTCTCATAATCTAACTCAATACCTTCATATAGTTTCTGAGCAAGCAACATTGTTTTTTGAGAGCTAAAGTTTAGTTTATTACTAGCTTCTTGTTGTAAAGATGAAGTAGTAAATGGTAATTTAGTTTCTCTTTTTCTATCTTTAGATTCTACTTTAGTCACTTCGAATTCTTCATCTAGTTTTCTTAATAATAGATCAGTTTCATCTTCGTTACCTAAAGTGATATTTTTGTTTTTATATTTAAGTAGTTCTGCTTCAAACTCTTTGAAGATTGCTTTTACTTTCCAGTACTCTTCTTCAACAAAGGCATCGATAATTGCCTCTTTGTCTACTAAGATTTTCAATGTAGCACTTTGAACACGACCAGCAGATTTAGATTTTATTTTGTTCTGTAATAATTTGCTTAGTTTAAAACCAATTACTCTATCTAAGATTCTTCTTGTTTCTTGAGATGAAACTAAATCAAGATCTATATCTCTTGGTTCTTTAAATGCATCTAATACTGCTGACTTAGTAATCTCGTTAAAGATAACTCGTTTAGTCGGTTTATTCGCAGCATCAAGTACTTCAGCTAAATGCCAACTGATGGCCTCACCTTCACGGTCCGGGTCAGTTGCAAGATATAATTCATCTGCATTTTTAGCAGCTTTTGTTAATTCACTTACCACTTTTTTCTTTTCTTTTATTACGTCGTATTTGGGAGTAAAATTATTTTCTATGTCTAGTCCTAGTCCGCCTACTCCACTAATAGCTAAATCACGAATGTGTCCTTTTGAAGATAACACAGTGTATTCACTACCAAGGTATTGCTCAATTGTTTTACTTTTACTTGGTGATTCCACAATAACAAGTTTGTTCATGACTTCG
>NZ_CEXEES010000108.1:0-2354 GCF_982632705.1 Candidatus Izemoplasma sp.
ATACCGTTGCATTAGAAATCGACACTGAAGTACGAAACATTATCAACGATTGTTACAAAAAAGCTGAGGTAGTTTTAACTGAAAATCTTGATCTTGTTAAATCAATTGCTGGATTCTTATTAAAAGCAGAAACATTAACAAAAGAAGATATTGATGAAATCGTTGAAACTGGAAACCTTTCATGGTGGGAAAAGAAACAAGCTAAATTGGCTCTAGAATTAGACCAAGCAAAAGCAGAAGAATCAACTAAAGAAGAAATCCCTGCAGTTGAGGAAGCAAAACCACTTGATAAAAAAGATGATAAAGTAGATAATTAATACAAACAAAAGGGTATGCAAATACCCTTTTAGTATTTATAAGAGGTGGATATTATGAGATTAGATAAGTACTTAAAAGTATCAAGAATCATAAAAAGAAGAACATTAGCTAAAGAAGTCGCTGACAATGGTAGAATTCAGATTAATGGTAGAGTCGCTAAATCTAGCACTAAATTAGAGGTTGATGATATAATAACAATTCAGTTTGGTAGTAAAATTGTAGATATTAAGGTGTTGGCTTTGTTAGATTCTACAAAAAAGGAAGACGCACCAAATATGTTTGAAATACTTAAAGAAGAACAAATAAAATTGGATTGAAATCCCATTTTAAACATAGTATAATATTGTGTGAAGAAACTAGGTGATAATATGAAAAAAATAATAACGTTTGTATTACTTATTGTATTTAGTATTAGTCTTACTGGATGTAAAATTGTAAATACAGATGATGAGAACATTGTATACACGACTGTTTATCCACTGCAATTCTTATTAGAGAATATCGCTGGTGATACAGTTACAGTAGAAAGAGTGCCAGGAAGTACAAATTCAGGGCATGTAGATGAATTAAATTGGACAGGTAAAGAGATTATATCAATGTTGAAAAGCGATTTACTGTTTTATGTTGATGGTGGAGTAGATACTTATATCAGTAATTCTATTGATTCTGTCTTCTCAGATGGTGATGTTGTTCTAGTGAATTTATCAGAATCAATAACATATAATCAAGTATGTTATGGTCACGACCATGATCATGAAGAAGATGCACCACTAGTAGATGAAGTATCAATGTGTGATGAAAATATGTTAAGTGATGATCCACACTTTTGGCTAGATCCTAACAGAATGTTAGATGCAGCTGAAGTAATAAAAGATCAATTAATCACTGCTTTTCCAGAAAACACAGACTTATATGAATCAAACTTTGCTTCAATAGAAATAATACTAGAGACATTAGATGATAATCTATCAACAATATTGACAAATGCTACAAAGCCAATCATAACAACAAACATGTTGTTTAATTATTGGCATTCTACATATGATTTAGAAATCATATCGTTGAGTACTGATGCACACAACAGTGAAGTTGTACCGGGTGATGTTATCGAATTTGTTGAAGAGGCAGTATTTCATGAAATACACTGTATCTTATACGAATCGAACACCAATTCTCCAACTGGTGATCTGGTTTTAGAACAGTTGTTATTACAAGATCCAACTGCAAAAGCAGAATATCTACACAGTTTAGGAAACCTTACAACTGAACAAGTAGAGAGTGGTGAGACATACATTACTTTGATGTATGAAAACCTAGCAATTTTAGAAGAAGCTACTAAATAGTACAGTTTTTGTACTATTTTTCTTTGATTTCATACAGATTGTGTTATAATCATAATTGCATTTATGAGAGGTGATTTAAATGGAAAGACTTTCAGAACAAGAGATTGTTAGAAGAGAGAAACTAGAAGATTTAAGAGAGAGAAACGTAGATCCATTCGGACAACGTTTTGACAGAAATAACAATACAGAAACATTGAAACAAAAATTTGATACTTATTCAAAAGAAGAACTTCATGATATGGAAACAGATGGTGTAAAACTAGCTGGTCGTATTATGACTAAACGTGGTAAAGGAAAAGCTGGATTCGCCCATATAATGGACCAATTTGGACAAGTTCAATTATATATACGTTTAGATGCTATTGGAGAAGAAGCTTTTGAATTATGGAATAAAGCTGATTTAGGAGATATCGTTGGTGTTGAAGGTAGTGTAATGAAAACAAATACTGGAGAATTAAGTATTCGTGTTAGTAAATACACTCATTTAAGTAAGGCTTTAAGACCTTTACCTGAAAAATTCCACGGATTAAGAGACGTTGAAGAACGTTATAGAAGACGTTATGTAGACTTAATAACAAATGATGATTCAAGAAACACATTCATCTTACGTTCTAAAATAATTACTATTATTAGAGAATTATTAAACGAACGTGGATATTTAGAAGTTGAAACACCAATCCTTCACCCTATTTT
>NZ_CEXEES010000109.1:0-2344 GCF_982632705.1 Candidatus Izemoplasma sp.
TAAATTCTTTGTTCTATTACCTTTATTGCTGTTTGATACCATATAAGATAGAAGTAATGTAACTGGTGCTCCGACTCCTATACCTGATACAACTCTTAAAACGATTAAAATATACAAGTTACTTGTAAAGTAAAATCCTAGTTGAGCCAGTCCATAAATAATAATACCTAATATCACAAATTTCTTTCTACCAAATCTGTCACCTAGTTCACCCCAAATAGGACTACTTAGTAACATCCCAAGACTCCAAAGAGCCAAGAAGTATCCAAACATATACTTCTCCAAGTGTAAGGAGTCTAAATATCTTGGTGTAATGACATTTGTTAGGTTAAAAATGAACGCTTGAAGCATAAATATCATATATAAAATCTTCTTGTTCATATTAGTCCCTCCTCGTTTGAGATTATATATTAATAAATAGGAAAGACTGTATTAGATAAGTAAGAATAATAAAAAAAGAAAAAAAAGGTAGAAATAGTTTATATTTCTAACCTTTTTTATTTGATATAATATTTGTATTTCGGCCTACCTACGGTACCGTAGTCGATTTTCTTTTCAATAGTATTACTTTCAGTTAAATAGTCTAAATATTTTCTTAAACTTACTTTAGAAAGGTTTGTAATTACAGATATCTCTTCTACATCTATTAATTCTTCTTTATGTGGTTTTAACTTATCTACTATATAAATTAGTGTTTTTTCTTGAAGTCCTTTAGGAAGATTTGCCTCACTTTTAGTATTGAACATCTTGTCGATATCACTTTGACTTAACTTTTGATTTTCAAAAGCTTTATACTTCAACTCACATCTGAATACAGCTTGATTGAATCTTTCTTGACTAAAAGGTTTAACTAGATAATCCACAACCCCAAGACTCATAAATTCAGAAATAGTTCTATTGTCGTTAATTGCGGTGATTGGAATCACACTTACTTTGTTTCCATCAGCTCTAAGTCTTTTCATCATTTCTAGTCCAGACATTTTCGGCATGTGTACATCTAGAATTACTAAGTCAATATCATCTGTATTGTTAGAGATATACTCATATCCTTCAAATCCATTTTTACAAACAGCTACAATTTCAAAATTACGTAATTCATTTAAATAATGAGTGTGTATATGAGCTACCATTGGATCGTCTTCAACTATTACAATTTTGAGTTTCATGATTTCACCTTCTTCAATATGATTTCAATATATGTTTTATGTCTTGATGATTGAACTTGTTTTTCACCATTATAAAGTTTTACTACTTCGCTAACCAAGTGTAACCCTGTCCCTCGGTTCTCTCCTGTTTTAGAAGAAACACCTCTTAAGAAGATTCTACCTTTGACTTTCGGGTCAATACCTCCAGCATTATCTGTGACAGATATTTTAATCGAAGCATCATCCTCAATTACTCTAACGTCAATTCTTCTGTTTTCTATATTCTTTCCTTTAAAAGCTTCTAAAGCATTATCAATTAAGTTACCAATAATAATAATTAAATCATCAGAACTTACAGGGTTATGTTGTCTGGTTAAGAATGAATCCGTACTGAGCTGAACTAAAGTATCAAACTCTTTTGATTGTACTTCCTTACCTACAAATAACGCACTGATTTGATCGTCTTTTATTCTTGAACTATAGTAATCACTTGTTAAGTTAGTATGGTAAACATTTTGATTAATATATGTGTTAACCATATCATAGTCTTTCATTTTAATAAGACCAAGTATTACATGTAATTTGTTTTGAAATTCATGTTTTTGCTCTCTAAGAGCTTTTGAAATTTTTCTATAACCACTAATCTGGTCAAGCAACATATCCACTTCTAACCTTGACCTAAATATCATTGTAGCCCCTATTACTTTTGAATCACTATATAGTGGAAATGATGAGACCAAAAGTTTGTCATCATTAATTTCAATCATCTTATTTACAGTTTGAGATTTCGTTCTAAATATTGTTTTGAAATCTAATTCTGGAAGCACTTCAAATATTGATTTCTTTTTATCACTATCTTTTAGATGAAACATCTTTTTAAAAGCATCATTGATTGTGTTTATATTATAGTCTAAATCTACTGATATTACAGCCTCGTTTAATTGATCGATTATTGATTTATTTTCAGAGTATAGTAATGCAATTTCACTTGGAGAAAACCCTAATAAATCCTTCTTATATTCTTTGGAAAGGTATGCCAACCCAAGTAATGATACAACCAAACCAATTAGAAAGGACAAAACAATATAGATAGTTATTCGTTCTTTTAATTCCGTTGTAATTGTATTATCTATTATATTGTTTACAAGAAAAATTGTGAGTAAGGCAAAAATCAAAAATGAAACGATAAATAGGATGCT
>NZ_CEXEES010000110.1:0-2309 GCF_982632705.1 Candidatus Izemoplasma sp.
GGAATTAAAAGAACGTTATAATAAAATAATGAAATAATCAGACTTGTGTAGCGGTCTATTTTCCACCCTGCAAACAAAAAAGTAAACCAAATGGATTACCTAAGAAATTTAATGGCAGGGGCGGAGAGGATCGAAACCCCGTAGACGGTGTTGGAGACCGTTGTCCTTTAAAAAAGTAAATTATTACTTTATTTCTTATATTGTCATTGTTTGGTATTATAGAAGATAAGGAGTTGATTCTATGACAACTGAAACTGTTTTATTTGCGCTAGGCCTAACTGTATTTGCTGGATTATCTACAGGGATTGGTAGTGCACTTGCATTCTTCTCGAAGAAAACAAATGAATCATTTTTATCTTTAGCACTTGGATTTAGTGCAGGGGTAATGATTTATGTATCAATGATTGAGATATTCCCAAAAGCTAGAGTATCTTTAGAAAACTATTATGGAGATGTATCTCAAGGATATTTAATAACAACATTAGCGTTTTTTGGTGGTATTGCATTAATCGCTTTAATTGATAAACTTGTTCCGAACCATGAAAACCCTCATGAGATACATGATGGTGTAGAAATGGTTCAATCAGAACACGATAAAGAGAAATCATTAATGAGAATGGGACTATTTAGTGCACTTGCGATTGGTATTCATAACTTCCCTGAAGGACTTGCTACGTTTATGGCAGCAATACAAGATCCAACACTTGGTGTCTCAATCGCAGTTGCGATTGCGATACATAATATACCTGAAGGAATTTCTGTAAGTGTTCCTGTATATTACGCAACTGGAAGTAAGAAAAAAGCATTCTTATTTTCGTTCTTAAGTGGACTTGCTGAACCAGTTGGAGCATTAATCGGATTCTTCTTAATAAGAAACTTCTTAAGTGATGGATTGTTTGGGATGGTATTTGCTGGTGTTGCTGGAATCATGGTTTATATATCGCTTGATGAATTACTTCCAACCGCAGAAAAATATGGTAAACACCATATCGCAATCGGTGGATTGATCGCTGGAATGGCAGTTATGGCAGTTAGTTTAGTATTGTTTGTATAAAAAATAAGAAGCCAAATTTTGGCTTCTTTTATTTTTTTGATGTTTGAATCTTATTTTCTAACGCTTCTACCCTATCGGATATCGGGGGATGATTATATTTCATGAACACAAACAATGGATGAGGAGTTAAACTTGCTAAGTTAGAACGCCCTACTTTCTTAAGAGCTGTAATCATCTCATTACCAAAGCCATAATCGACAGCTATCGCATCTGCTTGGTATTCATGTTTTCTAGATATTATATTAGTTATGATCTTAGTTACAATACCAAGTGGAGAGAGTAGTAATACAAATACAATAACTACAAAGCCAAAGTATTCAGTAATCTCTAAATTGTTACCGATAATGTTAGATGTTGCCAAAAGGTAGAACAAAAATGTGTATAACGCAAGATTCACTACTGTCTTAGCCATATCTTTAAACATATGGTTGTAATTTGCATGTCCAATTTCATGAGCGATGACAGCGCATATTTCATCTTCTGTTAATTCATTTAGTAATGTATCAAAGATCATCACTTTCTTTGTTTTCCCAAACCCTGAAAAGAATGCATTCAGCTTAGTAGTTCTTGTTGATGCATCTATCACTACGATTTGTGATAACTCATAACCTGATGTTTTTGATAATGCAGTAATTTTATCTTTTAGAGTTCCTTCTTCTAACGGACTCATCTTATAGAATAATGGCATAATCCATTTAACGAAAAGAATATTGAATAAAACGATAACGACAATCAATATTGAGAATAAATAAATATAAAACATATTCTCTACTTTATTATCAATAAATGTCAGTAAAACCAATAATCCTCCCCCTAAAATACCAGTAATGAATAATTCAATGATTTGATCTTTAATAAAACGTGCATGTGACGTTTTATTAAAACCATGCTTTTCTTCAACAATAAATGTATCAATGTATTCAAACACAATTGATAATACATATAGAATTATCCCATATATCACCACAATCAAAAGATTAATAACATAAATATTATCTGATAGATTGGTACTAATGGTTTCTATTACTTGGTATCCACCAAATAATAGAATTGATAATTGAATAATCAACGACAACGATTTTGATAGGAGTTTTTTATTGTTCTTTTCAGTACTATAAACAACCCACTTCTTATATTGTGCTTCATCATAGATATCTTTTACATTATTTGGGATTGGTTTTGTTTTGTAAGATCTGTCTAGAAATGAGACAACCACATCAAGTAAGAATGGTAATGAAAGGAATATTGTTAATAT
>NZ_CEXEES010000111.1:0-2221 GCF_982632705.1 Candidatus Izemoplasma sp.
CTTTTGGAATCGTAAAACTAAAAGTACTGCCTTCTTCAGGAACGCTTTCGACCCAAACTGTGCCATCAATTTTTTTAACAAACTCTTTAACAAGAATTAGCCCTAATCCAGAACCATGTTCATTTTCAGTGCCTATGGAACTAACCCCCGTATTATCCGAAAAAATCTTGTCTCTCAATGATGCTTCCATACCTTTTCCGTTATCCTTAATAGAAACAATATAATTTTCATTATTTTCTTCACAATCTACAATTACTTTACCTCCTTTGTAACTGAATTTTAGCGCATTGCCAATAAGATTACGTAAAATTACTAGTAGCATATTTTTATCTACCATTACTTCAATATCCTCTTCTATTTGTGAAACAACCTCAATGTGTTTCCCTATAGCTACTGCATTTAACGATAAAATTATCTCATTTACCACGTCAGATAATAATATCAAACCCGGATTTGGAACCAAGTGGTTTTGCTGCGATCTGGTCCAATTAAGAAGATTATCGATTAATTCGTATGTATTTACTGCCGTTGCATTAAGATGGATTGAATAAGCTGCAGCATTTTCAAATTTACCTTTCTCTGTTTCCTCTTTTAAAAGTGAAGAAAATCCGAGCAATGAAGTAAACGGGCTTCTAAGATCATGTGCGATTATTGAAAATAATTTATCCTTTGTTTCATTTGAAATTTTCAGCTGTTCTGATTTTTCGTTAATTTCCTTATTCTTAATCTCTAATAAAGCTATTCTTTCCTTTCTCTTTTTTCTGAATATAAATACAGAAACTAGAATAAGTAAAGCAAAAAAAGCAACTAGAATTGCAACAAAAACTAAAATCTTTTGTCGAAAAATTACCAATTCCTGGAGGCGGTTTTCATTTTTTAATCGCTGATTCTCTGCTTCTTTTTGTTCGGTTTCATATTTGAGGTTTATTTCATTAACAGTGCGGTTGTTCTCTTGTATAAATACCGAGTCGCGGTAATTAATGTAATTGTTAAGCGCATTTTTGAACTCAGCATAGCTGCCAGTTTGGTTCACTAGCATTAGATTGAGTGCTCTTTTTTCATTTTCAAATCTAGGATTAACTGATTTGATATTGTTAATTATTTTCCGGGCTTCATCAGTATCACCCATTTCAATTAAAATCCCGCAATAAACTAAATTGGATTGGGGTAGAAAGAAATCGTAACCAAGTTCCTCAGCTAACTTTTGTGCTTCCAGAATACTCTCCAATGCTTTTTCAATATCACCATTATTCTTATAGTTGGAACCCAAATGTATCAGAACATTTACGTATTCATATTTATTATTAGCTTTTAAATAAAAATCTGCTGCCTTATTATAGCTTATAAATGAACTGTCATATTTATTTTGCATCTCTTGAAGCAATGCAATATTGTGGTATACAAGACCAAGATTGTTATAATCATTTGCTTTTAAAAAAAACTGTTTTGCTTCTTGTAGATATACATCCGACTGATCAAGCTGTAGCATGTTTATATATAATAGGCCTATATTTATTTTGGAAAGTGCAACACCGACGCTATCATCTAATAAGTCATCAATTTCCATTGATTTTATATAAAATTCAATGGCCTCCGCATATTCTCCTTTCAAGTCAAGTACAATTCCAAGGTTATTATAACATCGGCCTAAAAACCTAATGTTATTTGTTGCATACCTTGTGTTAATAGCTAATTCATAATAGTTTGAGCTTATATGGTATTGCCCCCTGTAATAGTGTGAAACTCCAAGGTAAAAAAGTGCTTTGGCCTTAATAGAGTCAGCATTGTTATTTTCCGATAGAAATTGCTCACCAATAATTATTGCAGAATCTAAATTTGTTGAAATAAGACTCTTCATCTGTTCAAAGGGATCGTCATTGATTTGTCCGTTTAGAACCATTATTGAACTCAATGATATCAAACAAATTAGTAATAGTCTGTTTTTAGGCATAAATAGGCTCCTCATGAAAAATTCCTAATAGATATAGAGGCTAAAATAGCGATTTAATTATGAATATATATTTTATTTTTCAATAAATATATTTCGATTAACATTAGTTATCTTCAAAAGATAAATCATCTTTTTAGTGCTGAAAATATTGAATTATTGGCACCATGAAGGAACTAATATATGGAGTATTCATCTTTTTATACAAAGTTAACACCCGTCAAGAAAAAGTGTAAACCACACGGCCTAATGAAATTGAATTACTTACAACTT
>NZ_CEXEES010000112.1:0-2184 GCF_982632705.1 Candidatus Izemoplasma sp.
TAATTCTCTAATTCCTTCTAGCACTGAATTCAAAGCTCCTATAACATCAGCACCTATAGTATCAGCAAATTCTCCAAATACTATATTCATTGCTCCCATGTTATTTTTAAATATTTTTAATTGATTTGAAAATGATTGAATACCTTTCTCAAAATCTTCTTGAACTGAATTTCCTTTTGTCATTGAATCTATATATTCATTTATATTACCGTTCATCATTTGTAATTGTGAAATTATATAAGGTGAATGTCTCAATTTGTTGAAATACCAATCGTTGAAATTATCTCTCATTGATAATAATTAATATGTTTTATATTAATTTCTTATGTTTTCACATAAGTTCAGACTATATCAACATCCTCGAAGATTCGATAGGATGGTTACCGTTTCGGATTCACTTGAATCCTACGAGCACAGTGCTCTAGTCGTTAGGCTTTTACAGTTTGAAACTGATTTAGCACGGTAGGTTAGCATATCGTTTCCGACTTAGCCTTCCCCGTTTAGGCAACTTTCGACATGGAATTACTTCCATGAAGAGCAAACGTTTATACTAGTAAACATCTTGGTGAGTGTCTGTATAGACAACTGACCTTTTGTATATAACTCAGATAATAACTCAACAGCCTTTGGCAGATCTTGTTGTGCTAATGTTGATAGATAATCAGAAGTTACTATTTGACCATCTCTCATAACATTATTTACTTTCATCTGCGTATTGAACATTTTAGATGCTGTTTTTTCCATGTTTAATAATTTTGTACCTAACCCTTATGTTCAGCAAGATTCGTTAATTTCTTACCCGTCCTATTTAGAACCGCTATATGTCTCCACATAGATCAGATCATATCATCATTCATAATAAAGAATGCAGTGTGTTTCCACTCACTTGAGCGTACATGATGACCGTTGAACCTTCCTCATATCTTTTGACTTAGAGGCTCGGATGCGTTTGATTGTCTCTATATTTCAAATTTTTACCATACCATAATCGTTATATTATGCCACCAATAAGTTTCCTGTATTGGCTTGGTATTGAAATCCTAACGAGAGTTCCCCGCAATTAACACTGTTTATTGAGGACATTAAGTTGTTTATCCTCACGCTTACTCCTGCTGAGTTTGCCGTTCTACCTAAACTTACTTGTCCACCGACTAATGCCAGTGATAAATCAAGTATAGTTTGTTTGTAGTCTTCCAAATCTTGACCACTTCTATTTGTAGACTCTATAAAGTTACGCATAGATGCTCCTGCATTTTTCATTGCAGAAGATATTTTCTTAAGATCAAGAGGTGTTCTTATTGTAGAAGAATGTAATGAATTCAATGCTTCAATACTGTTTTCAACTTGAATATCAAATGCCTTAAGCGTTGTATTTGTTAGCAATACTGAATCCGCCAATGACTCTCCAGAACTTACAGCAAGTTTACTAGCTCCATGAATTATCCCAACAGCTTCTTTGTAAGTACGACCAGTTCTCTCAATCTCCGTAATTTGAGAAACTATCTCGTTTGTAGCTCTAGGAATAGTAGATCCGAGATCATACATCTCATTTCTCATACCTCTAATTTCTAATACAGTTTTTCCTGCAACTATACCCATTTGATATAATCTGTCTTCAAAATCAGATATCTGAACTAATCCTTGAGTTATATTCCTACCAAGTTGTCTAAACACCATGAAATTTGAGAATGTATCAGTGAAGTTTGCACTAGCTCCTCTTTTAGTAGCCATAGCCTTAGCAAGGTCGTCTTGAACTTTTATCATTTCTTTCTTTTGTATCTTACCACCTTTTTGTATAGCCTTTACTCTACTTCTGTATTGCTTCTCCATACCAGAAGCTATAACAGATAATTTCAATCTTTCATACTGCTTCTCAAGCCTAACCTCTTCCTGTTTGGCTTTCTCAACTTGTTTAGTCTTCTCGTTGTTCAACTTTTGATTCATTTTAAGAGTGTCCGAATGAGCTTTTGCTGTAAGATCATTAGCTTTTTTCTGAGAGTTATGCATATCTAACTTAGCCTTTTCGACTCTTCTAACTGCCTTCTCTTCTTCTGTAGTCAAAGCCAACCTTTTCTTGTCTTCCTGACTTATCATTTTACCACTTTGAATAATCTTTAAGTATCCATTAGCTACATTTTCAGACTCTTTATAGTTTTGACGTTGAAACGATACTATCTTCTTCAA
>NZ_CEXEES010000113.1:0-2103 GCF_982632705.1 Candidatus Izemoplasma sp.
ATCAAATCAAATCAATAATTAGTAGATTTATTGATATATGTAGATGGTCTATTATTAGAGTCTCTAAAATTAAAGGATATAATAATAAGAATACTTTTCTTATTTCTTCATCTCCACGGTCTGGAAGTACTTGGTTAGGTGAAATAATGATGTCAATTCCACGATCATGTATTGTATTTGAACCTTTACATCTACGCTTTGTACCAGAGGCAAAAAAAGCAGGATTTAACTGGCATACTTATAAAGAAGAAGATGAGGAATGGCCCGAAGGGAAGACATTTTTAGTATCTGCTTTTAATGGTAAAATAATTAATAGTTGGACCTATAGGGAAAACAATATGAAAATGGCACTCTTTTCAAAAAATATTATTGTAAAGTGTGTCAGAGCAAATAGATTACTCCCATGGATTAGCAATAATTTTAAAATAAACCCACCAATTTTACTGATGAGGCATCCATGCGCTGTTGTTGCTTCACAATTAAAGTCAGAAGTTTGGCAAAGAGGAGGAAAGCCTTCATTACCTGGTTATCTTAATGATTATCCAGTATTTAAGGATGTAGTTTCTAGGTTAGATAGTATTGAAGAGTATCTTGCCGCTATTTGGGCCATGGATCAGTTACCAGCACTAATGCATCCTACACCTTATCCATGGATAATTATTACTTATGAAGAATTGGTTTTCGATCCTAAAACTACATTTGATGTATTATTCAAAAGATTAAACTTAAATATTGATATTGAAAAAGCGTTAGCAAGAATTAAAAAGCCTTCAACTGTTGTATACAAAACAGGAATTAGTGGGAGAGATGGATGGAAGAAACAGTTATCAACTGAGCAGGTTGAAAAGATACTTTCTGTAACAAAGGGCTTTGGTTTGCATTTTTATGATATTAATTCATTTCCAAATTTAAAAATACTTCACGATAAAAAACTTTTCTCTACCATCAAAGAATATGGAATAAGAAAACCTAAGAATCTAGGTAATTAGGCATTTTTCTATACTAATTAAATGAACTCAGACAATAATTCCAAAATAAAAGTAACTGTAATAGTACCAGTATTTAATGCTGAAATATACTTAAGAGAATGTCTAGATTCATTAATTAATCAGACATTAAAGGAAATAGAAATCATATTAATAGATGATAATAGTACTGACTCAAGTGGCATTATATGTTATGAATATAGCAAGCTTGACAATAGAATTAGTGTAATACAGAATAAAACAAATATCCGACAGGGTCTTTCGAGAAACAAAGGTATTAAGCAGGCAAAGGGTGAATTTTTAGGGTTTGTTGATGCTGATGATTATGTGGATTTAGACTTTTTTGAAAAGCTGTATAATTCAGCAATAATAAGTAATACTGATATTGCAAAAACTGAAGCAGTTATTGTAAATTCTGATGGTAGCAGAGATAATCAATCCGAGCAAAACAAAAAAATAAAAAAAGGAATAAAAAAAGGGAGTCCTCTTTTTGTTTCTTTTGGATATGAACATTGGACGGCAATTTACAATAGGCAGAAAATAATTGATAATAATGTGCAATATCCAGATATAAGAAATGGACAGGATGATATTTTCTTGTTAAGAATCACTTATTTTTTAAATACTATTTCCATAATTTCAGGTACATACTATTTTTATCGACAGCATTCCTTATCCACAATTTCAATTAGAGAGATGCCATATTTTGAAAGTATATTGATAGGGTTTAGATTTAAAGTAGATTTTTTAAATAGTAATGAAATGAGGAAGTCTGATTACCTTGCCTCTTTTTATTTAGCTCTGCTCGTAGTTAACATTAGATATTCAGAATTAATTGAAATAAAAAAACTGGATGCTTATAAACCTGTTTACGTAAGGGAGGCTTTGTCGATTATGGCGATGTATAAGTATGATAAATATGAACTACTCAGTAATTTCAGTGTTGGTTTTGGAAGAAGAGAGGGACCAGTAAATCTATTAGAAAAAAACTCTAGTTATTTGGTTTATAATGGTATTACTAATGTTAAAAATTGGTTATTTAATATTTTGAAATAATTATTTGTATTTATGATTAAGAACAGTATTAAGGTTTCAATTATTGTACCTGTATATAACG
>NZ_CEXEES010000114.1:0-2050 GCF_982632705.1 Candidatus Izemoplasma sp.
TTACGCTGAAAAAGGCGTTTTACTAGATGCCAATGGAGATCCTGCTGTTGGTACGATATTTAGTTTCACATCATATAGTATGCAAATTCTATTTGGGTTATTAATGTTAGCGATGATGCTTATCTTTATATCTAGAGCTACTGTAAGTGCAAAAAGAATTAAAGATGTATTTAGAGAAATCCCTGATTTAAAGAATAAAGAAAACGCAATCAAAGATGTTTCATTAAAAGGTAATATTACGTTTGATAATGTTAGCTTTGGATATGGAACAGATGGAAATAGAGTATTAAAAGATCTTAGTTTTACAGTAAACGCTGGTGAAACCATAGGTATTATAGGTAGTACAGGTTCAGGTAAATCAAGTCTGATTCATTTGATCCCAAGATTGTATGATGTATGTGAAGGAAGAATCTTAGTAGATGGTGAAGATATTAAAGATCTTGATATTGATACGTTACGTTCACAAATCAGTGTTGTAACTCAAAAACCAACTATCTTTAGTGGTAGTATTGGGACAAACCTTCAACAAGGGAATCAAGAAGCTGGATTAAAAGAATTTGAACAAGCATCAATGAATGCCAGCGCACTTGAGTTTATTGAATCATATGATGATTACTTTAATCATCTAACAGAGCAAGATGGGAAGAACTTAAGCGGTGGACAAAAACAAAGAATATCACTTGCAAGAGCATTCTTAAAGAATCCAAAAATACTTATCTTAGATGATTCAACATCAGCAGTAGATGCACAAACAGAACAGCAAATTATTGATGCTATAGATAAAATTGGTAACGATACAACATCATTAGTAATTGCTCAAAAGATTTCAACAATAAAAGATATGGACAAAATCCTTGTGCTAAATAACAAGGGATATATAGATGGATTTGATACACATGAGAATTTACTTAAAACATCAGAAGTATACAAAGAAATCGCTCTGTCTCAAATAGGGAATGGAGGTGCTTCTAATGAGTAAAGAAATCAATCACAAAGAAGTCATTCTTTCAAAAGAAGAAGTAAAGAAAAGAAATGAAGCAAACAAAGACATTTCAAAATCTTTAAATAGACAACGTATGTCTCATGGTCCTGGTGGAAGAGTTTATCTTGGACAAAAAGCTACAAATAGAAAACAAGTACTAAAAAGAGTATGGAAGTATTTAGACCGATATAGAGCTGGTGTTATATTAGTATTTATTATGACATTAATCACTGCGGGACTAGCTGTAATAATTCCTTACTTAATCACCAATGCGATTAATGATTATATATCAGTAAAAGATTTTGAAGGCGCATATACAATTGCCTTATATATCGCAGGAATCGCAGTGCTTAACAGTATTTCTAGACTTATAGGTAGAGTTGTGATGGTAAATGTATCACAAAATACCGTAAAGAAAATTAGAAAAGATGCATTTGATAAACTACAATTACTACCAGTTTCTTATTACGATAAGAATCAACCTGGTGAGATTGTTTCAAGAATCACAAATGATGTTGACTTAATCTCAAACAGCTTATCACAAGTTGTTAATGAGTTATTCTCATCAATCATAACGATCGTTTTATCACTTGTATTTATGTTTATAGTAAACTGGTTGCTAGCTATTGTTGTATTACTATTTGTTCCAGTAATGGTACTAATTACAATGAAAGTTGGGAAGTTTACAAGAAAAGGATTTATGGCACAACAAAAACATTTAGCTAGTCTAAATGGGATAGTTGAAGAAAGTATATCTGGTATCAAAGTACTTAAACTATACACACAAGAAAAAGAGATTGTTAAAGAATTTAAAACAAAAAACAATGAATTAAGAGATGCATCATTCAAAGCACAAGTTTGGGCTGGGATTATTATGCCAGTAATTAACTCATTGAATAATTTAATCTATTTAGTAATCATCATTCTAGGTGCAATGTTGATGTTATTAACAAACCTTGCAATACAAGTTGGAGATATCGCTGGTATCACAATGTATGCAAGACAGTTCGTTCAACCAATATCGAATTTAGCTCAAATGTTTAACGTTATCCAACAAGGATTAGCAGG
>NZ_CEXEES010000115.1:0-1852 GCF_982632705.1 Candidatus Izemoplasma sp.
GACCAACATATGTCCGAATTACATCTGGAAATTTTGCCAGAAGATCAAGATAGTTGCTGGTCTCCCCGAGGAGTAGATACGTAAAATAATTATTGTTTGTCCACTGGGTTGAGCGAGAATCTTCATCGCTTACCAGGGATGATAGAAAGTCAAAGTGCCAGTGAGAGTTCGCGGGAAACGCTTTCACCACGCCTGTAACGGCATAGTCAGTTTGATTATCTGAGTTCAGGACCTTTCCAATTGGATCATCATCTCCAAAATATTTTCGGGCCATACGCTCAGTAAGTACAACTGAATATGGCTGGGTAAGTGCTGTCTTTGGATCACCTATGATAAAGGGGATCTCAAATATATCGAATATTGAGGAATCAGCCAACCACCACTGATCCTCTGAGAAGAGCTTATCCTCATAACGGACAGTAAAACCTGTATCTCGAACCCGAACATAATCAACCACCTCAGGAAAAATTTCCTTCATGGTGGGGCCTGCTGGAGCTGCTGAGACACCCATGCTGAATTCATTGTCCCCCATTTTACCTAACAGGCCCAGACGAAATATCCGATCTGAATTGGGGTGAAATTTATCATAGCTATTCTCATAACGAACAAACATGAGTATGAGTACACAGGTTGTTACACCGACCGCCAAACTTGCAATGTTGATCATTGCATAGAGTCGCTGTTTGATCAAGGACCTAAAGGCTGCTTTGATATAGCTTAACCACATAATGGAATCTCCATTTTGAATTTGAAAATCTGTTCGGATTGCCTAAAAACCATTGGAGTTAACGATTCCCCTATTGACCAGAATTGAATGCTATCGTTAGTGCCATTTGCATTAATAAGACAAGGCATGTGCCAAATATCAAGTAGGCAGTATCCTTAAGGGTCTAACGAATTTTGAAGGGTTACAATTACATCATATTGATATAGTACAGGTGGGAATGATATGGATTCTCCGTGAGATTTATGGAATTTTTTATGGGGCGGGCTTCCAACTGGTGAGGTTTTTCTCATTCTCCAAGCGACTCAAGTCGTTGGTTCACTCGGATGTTAAAAAAACAGATGGATAGGACCTGTGTACTGGAGCGGATTTGCTAAATTTCAGAAACAAGTTCAATTTAGGACTCAAGTTATAACTGATTCTGGTCCTTTTCCCTGGCCCATTCAATGACATTAATTGGTGGACGCCGGTGTTGAAGTTCATTCGTCATAAAACGCATATAGGGATCAACATGCTTAAAGAATATTTTATATCCGGCACATAAATAATTCAGACCTGCCTCGCCATCTGGCGTATTGAGAAAGCGGTGTTTTGGACACTCACCATTGCAGACAAAACGAACCTCGCAGTCCATGCAATATTGCGGTAAGGAACTCTTTTTATCCACACCAAAATCCTTTTGTTGTTCACTACTTACCAAAGACGCCATGGTGTGATCCAAAATATTACCGAGTTTGTTTTCCGGGTAAACATAGTGGTCGCATGAAAACAGATCACCATTGTGCTCCAGTGCCAGTGCATCGCCACAGGTTTCTCTGAACACACAAAGACTGGGATTTCCACCTGACCAGGCCTCCAAGGCAACATCGAATATCTGGACATAGTACTTACCAACGTCAGCACGCACCCACTCATCAAAGATTTCACACAAGAAATGACCGTAATTTTCAGGATTTACGGACCAGTCTGTGACCTGTCTGCTCCCACTTGCTGATGGTGACAGTAGTTGCATTCCCCCATTGCTGTCAGGAATGCCAATTCTTTCAACGATGGGAATGAACTGCATGTAGCCACTACCGATCTCTTTCAGGAACTGATAGATCTCCAGCGGGTGTTGTGAATTATGCC
>NZ_CEXEES010000116.1:0-1822 GCF_982632705.1 Candidatus Izemoplasma sp.
ATCTTCTTGAACATCTTTTTTATTTGCACGAGATACATAACCTATAACATGGGCACCAATATCTTTGTATGGATAGTATCTCTTAGGAGCAGATACAATATTTAGATTTTCTCTGAGGTTTAATTTCGCATATACTTCAATAATGTCTTCGTATGAAATAAAGTCAACAATATCTATAAAGTTATGATTATAATAAGAATCTTTTTTAACATAATTTTTGATGATCTTTTCTTTGTTTAAATGCGGTAATAGTTTTACTAAGTTATCAATCTCCTTGTGAAATGTAGGAAGATTTTTTTTAAAACGCAAGTGTGGTTTAAGTTGTATTTTAAAGCCTAGTTTATTTACAGCAATAGGCCTATTTTTAATATCTACAATCTCGCCGCGAACAGGAGCTATTTCTTCTTTTTTAATTGTATTGTTAATTGAAAGCTTTTCATAGTAAGTATTGGACTCTACTGCAAGAAAAAATACTCTTACAATCAATGCCAGCCAAATAGAAATAAAGATAAAAAGAATAAACTTAATTTTCATAATAAACTCACAATAAAAAATTCAATAACTATATAGTAAAGTATATAGTAGCTAGCCTGAGGTAGATCAACTAAAAATATGCTAGATATAAGCATATTAAACATATAAAAGCCTATATAAGCTATAAGAACATAAGAAAATTTAATACAAGCAAAGCAGTTAAAACTTTGAATAACTTTAGGCAGTATAAATTTATATGCAACTAGTAAAAATATAATAGAACTAAAAAGTATATAAGAATGTTCAGCTTCAAAAATAACTAAACAAAACGCTATAAAGATAATACCAATCGTGTCATTTTTATTAAGGGCACTGATAAGCAGAACAAAAAGTACACCAAATAGCGGTGGTAGAAATAAGTAAATACTGCTTAAGCTTTCATATACAACAAATAACACAGTGTATATGAGTGAGCTTTTTATAGATTTTTTATTAGAGATACTTCGTTGCATATCGGAAAGTGTTTACATTTAATACAATCAGCCCAAATTTTATGTTCGGGAAGTGATTCTTTTGGAATTTCTACAAAACCTAAGTTTTCAAAAAAGGACTGTTTGTACGTTAATGATAAAAGCTTTTGCAAGCCTAAAGATTGAGCTTCATTAACACACTGGTTTATAAGGTTTTCTCCTATCCTTTTACCTCGATAGTTTTCATTTACAATAAGAGATCTTATTTCAGCTAATGAATAAGTATGAATATGTAAAGCACAAAAGCCTACAAGTTTATCTTTTGCATAAGCCAGTGTATAAGAACGTATATTTGTAGCCATTTCATCAGAAGTTCTTTCAAGTATAACACCTGATTCAACTTCGCCGAACACAAGCTCCTGCATCGCAGATATATTTTTTAAAGAAGCTTTTTTATACTCAATCTTCATCTTCGTTATTATGCAAAATATCATAAATAACTTTAATAGCTTTTTGCATCCCTCTTTTTTTAGAACTAGAAACCATCATAGCATTAGGAAATTCACGTCTAAGTACATTTTGTTCTTTTTGATTTAATTTATCTATTTTTGTAAAAATTTGCAATATATACTGTGACTCAGCGCAGTTGTTTTGTAAGAAATCATTTACATCTGTATCTATCTCTAAGTGAGGATGCCTGCAATCGATAAGGTGTATAAAAAGCTTTATTTGTTCTCTTTGTGAGATATAATCTGTCAGGTTTTTTTCCCAACCATGCTTGACAGACTTAGCTACTTTTGCGTAACCAAATCCAGGGAGATCAACAAATTTAGCGATACTTTTTTCAGAACTCTCTCTATCTATGAAAGTAACATCAA
>NZ_CEXEES010000117.1:0-1525 GCF_982632705.1 Candidatus Izemoplasma sp.
GCATCACCCAGTGTAAAAATCTCTTTAGGTGTCTTATTTCCTAGTGATATTAAATAATTTGATATAGCTTCTGGTAAAAAACCTTCTTCAAGTAAATATTTAACACTGAAGTCAGAATCATTAATGATATTTGGCAGATGTGCATACTCAACTTTTTTATCGTATCCTAAAGCATTCCGAATGTGAGTTTCTTCTGGTGCACTACCGAAGAACTCTTCGTTACGAATTACAATAGATATATCACTTAGCATATCATCCACTGCACATGCAAAAACATACATCGGAGTTTTATCTTGCTTTAAAAGCATAAAACTGTCAATATTAGCTGGCTTAAATGTTGTTTCGCCTTGAATGTAATCTTTTACAATAATATCTTCAGTGGGCTTGTGTATTCGAATTGTAAATGGACTTAGGTTATCTATTACTAACTCAGCTGGAAGATTTGCACATGCATCATCGTACTTATAATCTTTTTTACTTGCTTTTGCCTCTTCTTGTTTCTTTTGTATCCACTGCCATGAGCAAAAACAAGAAAATGCTTTTTTATCATGAATAAGTTGTAACGCCATTGCAGAATGAAAACGTGCACTTTCACTCTGATAAATTGTTTGCGAGTAAGTAATACCAAAAAGGTCTAAGATATCGAGTATCTCTTTATCTTTACCTTCTATATTTTTATCTTTATCTGCATCTTCAATTCTAATAATTAAATCTTCTTTTTTTTGCTGTGAGACAATGTAGTTAAAGAGGGCAACTCTTAAACTCCCAATGTGCATATCACCAGGCGGGCTGGGGGCAAATCTTAGCATTCGTATTCATGCATAATGTAATCTTCGGAATTCTATCAAGTTTTAGCTAATAAAACCCCTTTATCTAAGATGTTATAAGCTCTAATTTGCTAAACTACAACTCTTATAAGAGTTTCAAAATCAAAAGGTTTAATAATAATGAGTGAGAACAAAGATTTTTTACGTACAATAGTTGAGAAAGATTTAAAGTCAGGCAAATATAAAGAGGTTGTTACACGATTTCCTCCAGAACCTAACGGGTTTCCACACATTGGTCACGCTAAATCTATTTGTATAAATTTTGGTATCGCAAATGACTATCATGGACATTGTAACCTAAGAATGGATGATACTAATCCAACGACAGAAGATACACAATATGTAGAAGCTCTCAAAGATGCTGTTGAGTGGCTTGGTTTCAACTGGGATGATAATGTAAAATTTACTTCTGATTATTTTCCTAAACTCTATGATTATGCTCTAGAGCTTATTAAGATGGGGAAAGCGTATGTTGACTCTCTTGATGAAGAGAAAATGCGTGAGTATCGTGGTACTGTGAAAGAAGCTGGTAAACGTAGTAAATTTGCCGAGCGTTCAATTGAAGAGAACTTAGACCTTTTTCAGAGAATGAAAAATGGTGAATTTAAAGATGGAGAGCATGTTTTAAGGGCTAAGATTGATATGTCTGCTGCAAACATGAAAATGAGAGATCCATTGCTATACCGCATTAGACATGC
>NZ_CEXEES010000118.1:0-972 GCF_982632705.1 Candidatus Izemoplasma sp.
CTCTCACTATCAAACCCTTGTTCGTTTAAATAGCGCATCAACATTCGGCAGATTCCCGGATCATCGTCAACAATCAAAATGTTTTTATTATCACTCATCATTTAATTATACGTCAGCATTGGGCAATATGGCGCTGGTTACAATTGGTAACAAAGCGTTTCCAATTGATTTATGCGGGAAATGTTCTGGTTACGTTGAAGTCTTATACTGGCGTCAGTTTTGAAAAATAATTTAATAATAACGGAGTAACAACATGAAAAAAATTCATAAAATTTTAGCAGTATCAACATTACTTTTAGGTTCTTATGCAGCACAAGCACACCTATCTAACCATGAACACCAACATGGTGACTTATACAATCAAGTACACGCAATGTCTGCTGCACAACAAGCAGATTTTAAACAAATGATGCATGACAATATGGACAAGATGAGTGCACCAGAAAAACAAGCGTTTATGCAAAAAATGCGCTCAAGTCAAGGATTTAACAGCATCGAGCAAAACAACATACATAGAAAAGCTGATGCACGTAACGTGGTTAATTCGATGTCAACAATGGAGCGTTCAGGGTTTATTAATATGATGCGTAGCAACATGAACAACATGTCAGATATTGAAAAACATGCATTTTTTGACTACATGGGTTTTGATGAGCAAGAAAGACACGAATTTTTTGAACGCTTAGGTGTTAAGCATCAAAACGGCCATAACAAAAAACACAATTGTAACGATTAATTATTAGGAGTATTGATATGAAAACAACAAACAAGGTATTAGCGATAGCAGTGTTGGTGTTAGGTGCGCAAGCTGCGCAAGCGCACATCGCTGATGGTGTCGAACATACTCACGAAGCACGCAGCCAATTTCAAACAATGTCTGCTACTGATAGGTTGAATTTTAGAGATGAAAATAAGGCTAATATGGAGCTTATGTCAGTGGAAGAAAGAGAGGCGTTTATGGCTGACATGAAC
>NZ_CEXEES010000118.1:982-1413 GCF_982632705.1 Candidatus Izemoplasma sp.
CGCAAACTTAAATAGGTCAAATCAAAATGCTATGCGTACTCAAATGCAGTCCATGTCAACAGAAGACAGGCAAGCTTTTAGAGATAATATGCAATCTATGTCAACAGAAGATAGACAAGCCTTTAGAGATAGTATGGGCGGTGGACAAGGCGGCGGCATGGGCCAAGGTATGCGTGGCGGTTCACAAGGCAGCGGTTATGGCCGTGGCTATGGAAAATGATAGGAGATGCAGATGAACAAATTATTAACCATTAGCCTACTTGCACTTTCAACAGCGACTTTGGCTTTTACTGATAAGGCCGAAGTGCTGAATGTAGAGGAAGTATTCAAAACAAAAATTTACCAAACACCTTATGAAGAGTGCTGGTCTGAAGATATTCCGGTTTATTCCCAACAGGCTGACAATTCATACACCGATGAAATATTTGGCG
>NZ_CEXEES010000119.1:0-1248 GCF_982632705.1 Candidatus Izemoplasma sp.
ATTATGTCAGCTGACATTTAAAAACTCAATGATCCTCATGTTTGAAAAAAGTTGGGTTAAATCCTTGGACAAGTTCACAATGCAGAATTCTCCATCGGATTGCCGAACCGAATTCCGGGTTGCGACTAACACTCCGATTCCCAATGAATCGATCATGCTTACTTTTTCAAGATCCAATGTGATTTGTACTTTACCGTTTTGAATTAACTCAGAAAATTCCTTTTTCAGATCATGTGTGGCATTTCCAACAATGTCTGAATCTGGGGTGATGACGATGGGCGTCGTGCTCATGGTGTGTTCTCCAACTATTGCTTCTTTTCAAGTATGACACCTGCTCAATCCCTCGATAGGTGTCTGGTTCCGGGTTATTATGTCAACTTTAGTGCCACTAACAATTAGCCGTCAGTTTCTGGCTCGTTGTGCATATATCTTAATGATCGTCAGATCCTTCAGTATCTTGAATAAGTATTTCATATCTTTCGCGTTGAAAAATAGGGATACAGGCGTGTGTTGAGACTGTGTCGCTTTGCTCACTCAAAATACTTTATAAGCTCAACTTGGGCTTACAAATATTATTGCCAGAGTGATGAAAAAATGTAATAAGGATAGGGGTAAAATAGGAAATATTACCAGATTGCAGGAAATTATTTCCCTCAAATCCAACACGGTTCGTAGTGCAGTAGTTTTAAGGTATAAGAAGGTGGGTGTTATCAGTGGTTAAACGGTATTGCGATTTAAATGCGCTATTCTGCCTCGTCCTTTTTGATTTCAAGCCCAACGATGGACATATCATCGACCATAGGGGATAAGCCATTCCACTTAAGCGCTGATACGGCAAGATTATCAATTGAACCCCGCAGATTCATGGCTGTTTGATTTTGTCTCAGGATGCGCATCAAGCGATCATTCCCAAATTGCTCTTCATATTTGTTTGTGGATTCGGCAATACCATCTGAAAAGACGTAGAGTCTATCTCCTGGAAAAAGTTGAATCTCCAAGTCTTCGAAGGTTGCATCAGGCATAAACCCAATCGGCATACCCGTAGATGGGTGGGAAACGACTTTGCCAGCCGCAGGTGTGACCACAGGTCCAGGATGACCTGCAGATGTATAGGTTACGACCAGAGTATCAAGATTTAATATTCCATAAATGAAGGTAAAGTATTGCCCAATGATATCATCCATGGGGAACTGTTGATTAAGTCTGGCTGCAACCTCAGAAGGACGACGAATTTCATACTCATGGTCT